>JAPLKB010000022.1 GCA_026388275.1 Pseudomonadota bacterium | reverse complement strand
ACCACAAACTCACTAGACGGTTGCTTTGCGTACCTCAAGGAGTTGGTGAGAGTTCACCGGGGATCAAATAAAAGTCTCAAGAGCAAGATCATTGAAGAGGTTTTATGGAGATAAAAAAGCCCTAAAAAATCGTATTAAGCCGAGAATTATAAGATACGGATGGGCTGCGTATACAGGAAAGACAAACAAGAAGTTAAAAAGAAAGTGGCATTACAGGAACCGTTTTGGTATGAAACCGTATGCTGGATGGTGTGGTAGGAGGAGCGGGGGTAACCCCGCTTCTCCTACCTGATTTCAAATACTTATTGGTCTACAGCTGGCTCGCTAACAACTCGGTTGCCACTTTCTTGGCATCCGCTATTTTCTGGGCCGCATCCCGCTTCTTGCTCAATGCCTCTTTGGTCGGATCAACAAAGTCAACTGCCTTCATGTCGCAGAACCTGACGCACTGGGGATCGCCATCGCAAAGGTCACACTTATAGACCTTCCGCTCCGTCTTGTTGAAGTTCATGGCGCCAAAGGGACATACAGCCACACATGAGCGGCAGCCTATGCAGAGATCCTGATCCACGCTAACGCGCGCGTCGGCCTCATCACGGCTAATTGCCTTAACAGGACACACATTCATGCATGGCGCATCCACGCACTGACGACAGGACATAGGAATGTAGAGACCCTCCCATTCCCATTTCTCAACCTTTATACGGGCCTTGGAAGGGTTTGCTACACCCTCATGAAAGATAGAACAAACGAGCTCGCATCTCCTGCAGCCCGTGCATTTTTCGTGATTTATCATAAGAACTTTCGGTTGTTGCATTATAATCCTCCTTTATGTTCTCTCGCCTTATACGCGGGACGGTTCTTTGTCGAGGTTCTCGAGTCCATACTTCTTCAGAGACTCGGCTGTAGGCACGCCATTCTCATCCAAGCCTTTGTACTTGTAGAAGAGTCCTCTCATCTCTACGAACTTCTCTCTGTCGATTTTCTTGCCGATAACATCCGGTGCTCCGCGTCGGCAAGGCTCTTCAAAGTAACGTTCCGCTAGGACTTCACCTTTGTATGGATCGTCCTTCTTCATGCCTTCCCTCAGATTAAAGAGTCTCTCCACCATGTTGGCCCTTTCCGACACATCCCAGATGTCTTTTGGCGACATCTCAAGTCCCGTATTGAAATAGAGCACCTTGGCCCAGTCTTCGAAGTTAGGTAGTGTAGCACCGAGGAATGTTGTATGGTACTTACATATTCCCAGGCAGTCAACGGCCATGTAGCAGTTCTCATGCCATACAACCTGCCATGGTTTGCCTATGTATTCAGTGTGGTCAGAGCTCAACGGTCCTTCGTATGGAACAGGACTGCTGTATATTCTTCTCATGACATCGACCGGCAAGTGGTAAAGGTCGATAGCCGGACGGCTTCTCAGGTGGTCGGAACCTCTTGATGCAAGCGCAAGATTCAGCGCAAGAGCCGGTGTTGCTCTTTCGTCTGAGTGAAGGTTACTCATGCCCTTCATGTGAATTAAGTACTTAAATGAGTCTTTGCCGATCGTCTCTGATGCCCTGATACCACCCTCAGCCAGTACATTGCCCAGCCATGTGTCTCTCTTGCAGACGTGGTGTATCATTGCAATCACGGCGTCATCGTTTCCGAACCGCAGATCAAGACCATCAGTGTCTTTGCTTGTAAGTATGCCTGCCTCGTAAAGCTCCATTGCCCAGGAGATAAGGCTGCCGATTTCCAGGTTGTCAACTCCATACTGATCAACAAGGTGATTACCCATGAGCAGTGTATCGAGATGAGTACATCCCGGCTCACCGCAGAAAGCGCCCTGAGACGTATATTCTGGGCCTTCATCGTATTTGCCGACCAGACCCCATTTCCGCGCCAGCGGCGTGTCTGGAATCTTATATTTTGCCCGACAGTGAACCTGGCAACCGAAGCAGGCGGCCATATTATATTCGCTGCCCATACTTTCCTTTGACCATTCATCTATGTTTTCAGGTTCGATCTCGTCACAGTACAGGAGCTGGTTATACTGGAAGTTGTTCGTCCTGATACCACCCCATGAGTTTGTTGCGCCCCATATAAAGGGTGTTCCCAGCGTGCCCATGGTCTGATTGACTTTCGCGCTTGTGATCTGTTCGATAAATCTCTTGTCGAATTCCAGGGCCTCCCTGGGATGCGCTATCTTTATATCCATGGTGCCACGGGCCGCAACCATCTTCAGGTTCTTCGAGCCCATCGTGCATCCACCACCGCCTCTTCCGTTAGCATTCTTGATACCGGTCATGGTATTGGCATATCGTACCAATTTTTCGCCAGCCGGGCCGCTCACAGCACACATCACGTCACGGTCCCCCAGCTCCTCTCTTACTGCCCACTGGGCTTCTGTAACCGATTTTCCCCAGAGGTTCTTTGCATCCATTATCTTTACTTCGCCATCATTCACAAAAAGATAGACCGGTTTTGAGGCCTTGCCCACCACGCAGATATTCTCAAACCCTGCATAATGGAGCTCAGCAGCAAAGAAGCCGCCAAAGTTACCGCTTCCCAATAGTCCGGTAAGGGGGTTTTTTGTCATAACATCGGTCCTGGACGTCGCGGAAGCGGGCATACCGCTAAGGATTCCGGCGCTGAATATGACCGCGTTATCAGGGCTTAAGGGATCACAACCCGGTTTTGAATTCTTGTAGAGCAGATATGCAGCCATACCTCTCCCACCAAGAAACTGCTTCCTCATCTCCAGCGTGATAGGTTTTATATCTATCTGGCCGGTAGTAAGGTTTACAATAGCTATTTTTCTATCTAAAGCCATATTACTTTCCCTCCTTCTTTTCAGCCTTTGCAGCCGGTGCGGGCTTTGCAGCCGGTGCGGCGGCCATCTGGGCCAATCTCTCATTGGCCAGTCTCTGGCTGGTTTCCCATACAGGGCCTTTCACCCTCGGAAATCCCGCCTTGATCCAGAAAATTCGCCACTCGGAGCCGCATTTAGGACATGTTGCCTTGGTCTGCCCAGGGGCCGGGGTAATTCTTGCCTCGCAGCTCGGGTTCATGCATCGAACCTGACCATACGTGCGTGTGCTTCGTAGGCTTTCTGCAGTTGATTTGTCGTCTGCCATGGTCATCCTCCATTCTTTAAATATATTTGTCGAATAGCGAACCTTTTACATCCGCGGGTCCGCGTGTTCGTCCTTCAAAGCGGTCAGGCAGCATCCTGTTCCTTGAACGCCTTGTAAGCTTGATTTACAAGTATGATTGGGTGTGTCACCTTCATACCGGTGCCGGCCTCGATCTGAAGCCCGCACCCTCCACACTCGGTAGCAGCCAGATCTGCCCCAGAGTTCTTGGCCTCAGTCCAGATCTTGCTGGCGATCTCCGTAGACCGGGCATAATTCTGCTTCTTCATGCCGTAAGAACCGCCCATGCCGCAACAGTTCGTATTGACGCTAACGATCTCTATACCGGGTATCATCTTGAGAATCGTTATTGAATCTCTTAAATTTTGCACTTTTAAGTGGCAGGGATTGTGATAAAAAACTTTCAGTTTTATTTCTCCGAAACGTGTATCCAATCTGCCCTGAGCGTACAACTTAACTAGGTACTGCGAGGCATCATAAACACGCTCTCCCACAAACCGGGCAGCGTCACTGTCAAAGAACGGTAAGCCCTCTCTCTTTATCATCATGTTGCAACTGGGGCAGGTCGTTATGATGTCGTACCCCGGGGCTGCAGCATTTGCGAGAGAATTCATGTTGAAGTCATAATTCTTCCTTGCGCCCTCCACGGCACTATTGGCCATCTGCGGCATGCCGCAGCACTTCTGATCAGGAACAATCACCTCGAAACCGTTCTTCTCCATCACCTCGACCAGCGACTTGCCCATGTCAGGATTGTAGTAGTTTGCAAAGCAGCCGTGGTAGTAAACGATCTTATCAGCCACGTTTACCTCCTTTGAACCAGTCCCTGAATGTCTCTCGATGGAATGTGGGCAAATGGGAGTTTCGATGAACACCGGTAAAAAGCTCGGTCATATATTGCACTATGGGAATATGTACCATCCAGTTAGAGAGCGGGGCAGTCAATGTACCCATCTTGGCCAGCATTTCAGGATCGTCGAGCATCCTCTTTTTCAAGCTCCTCTTATGGTGTTCGTAATGTTCCAGTTGGGCCTTCCAGATCAAGGTTGGTATGTCTATCTCAACTGGGCACTCTACGTGGCATCGACCGCAATGCAGACAGGCATCTACTGGCGGCAGAAAACCCTGCAGGAAGCCAAGTAGATAGTTCTTTGGGCTGTAGACCAGGCCTCTTTCGAAGAAGACATGAAGACCTATAGGGCACTGACGGGCGCAGTTGCGACAGTCGATGCAGAGAAAAAGATCTTCGTAAATTCCATTGAGAAGCTTACTTCTCCCGTTATCGAGGATAATGACGTCGATAGAACGTTCCGGTTGGTCAGCAAGGACGGGCAGTCCATCGAAATCAAATCTTTCAAGATCGTTTGGTTTGAGGTCGAGGAGAATACTTTCCAGACCGAAGATGCCCATTGATCGTGTGTGAAATAGGGCTGTATCGCTATCTTTCGCTACTTTCTCTATACCAACCACAAGAATGACTTTCCTGGCCTGTTCCAAATCGTGGGAGATGTTGGACATATGCTGGAGGAAAAAGACATCGCCGTTCTCCGCAGAGATCGCGTTTACGCCAAGTATTACAACATAGTCACGTATATCCCCCTTAGGCAGGGAGCTGAATTTCTTCCTGACGGCAAAAGACTCCATCAAACCCCGGTCATGCATTCCTGCTAACGACCAGTAATCTTCAAGTTCTTTCTTAAATACTTCCGGCTCGAAGTTCTTACTGAACTCTGTGAAATACCTTATATATGTTTCAAAGCCCTGAGACTTAAGGTCGGGGCGAATTTCATTGACAACTATATTCGACTTGTTGATAGAAGCAAGCCTGGTATCTCCTGCAATTTGCCGAATAGCTGATGCTGCCTCTTTGCCGTCCGCGGCAATCCTCACGTTTACGCCGAAACCTGCAAGTGTATTCTTCAGACGCTCCAAAAGTTTTGCGTTATCATCTCTCGCCTCGTGTCTAACCTCCCTGAGGTGTTCTTTAACCGATTCAATGTCGTTACTGAGTTTGAGCTGTTTGGGCTGTTTCCTGGCAAACACCTCGGCGGCCCGATATTTGCTCTGCTCGGCCGACGGCTCAACAACTATTATGCCGGGAATCCTTGTCATTAGACCTCCCGCACTATTTTTTTTACCACTACCATAATCATGCATGCTCCTGCATTCGCCAAAAACATAATCGCCTCGCTAGTATGTTCATTCCGGGAAAGCATACTAACCTTGTCCCTGCCTACTCATATCATCGTTATATCTTGACGTCTATATCGATATATCAAGGATTTATTTGTGAAGAAAATAACAATTGTCTTACTCATGATACACCTTCGTGTTTTGAATCTTTATTTGCCTAAAAAAATATAATGGCCTTACCAAACTCGTTATGTCTAATAAAGCATAATGTTTTTTTTCCGCCATAATGTGTAAGGATTTTATATCATTCATAATATCGTATTGTCAACAATTTATATTTGTTTTTTTATTTGTACAATTGCACATGCTTCTGCAATATTGAGCACCAGAAAAAGCTTCTCGGAGAGGAAAAGCACACACTTGACAAGATCGAGAAGGGGTGCCTGTCCTGCAAGTTTGATATGCTTCTCGGAGATAATGATTTCTTCGATGTACCAGCAATCGAGCAGGACCCTATGGAAGAAACAAAGACAAAGATTTCCTCGGTTATCGAGGTGAGCATGTCCGTTACCGTCCTTCTTCGTGAGAGGTGGCAAGTGATTATTATCACATACCGATAACAGGTGCTGGTCGTGTCAAAAAATATGACCTGCCCCACATTATTGTCCCATCCCTAAAGTTAGTTTCTCCACTAATATTGAGAATAAATTGCCGTGAATATTTTGGTGTCTACTATTGACAGCAGTGTTCAAATTATTGGATACTCTGCGATATAAAACAGGATGTATGAAACTTCTTAAGTGAAGGAGTTGAATGATGGAAAAGAAGGTCCTCGTTTTCGATCCCTACTTGTGCACAGGATGTATGCACTGCATGACAACCTGTGCCACTCACAATGAAGGGCGAACAAGCTTATCAAGGGCCCGCCTTCAGATCATCCGGCATGAAGGACACGCTCTCACCAGAATGGATGAGGAGGATGAACTTATTTTCGCACTCGTCGGCTGTCAGCAGTGTGAAGAGCCGATCTGTTCCATTGTATGCCCTGTTGCAGCAATCGGAAGAGATAATACAACAGGCGCGATGACCATTGATCGGACAATGTGCGTCGGGTGTCGAACGTGCCTTATGGCCTGTTACTTCGGCGCAATCTCTTTCAATCAGGGAGAAAAAACAGTATTCAAATGCGAGCTTTGCGGGGGAGATCCGCAATGTGTAAGGTTCTGTCAGCCAGGAGCCTTGAAATTTGTTCCGGTCGAACAAGCCTCCTTGGATAAGAGGATGAAGACTGCAAGAAAAATGATGAAAGGCATGTTAGAACGGAGCGAACCATGATTTTAACAGGAGGAATACAATGAGCCTCCCGAAGGGATACGCCGGGAATGTCGCTATTATTGACCTTACGGAAGAGAAAGCATTGATTCTACCAACCGAAGATTTTTTTAACAAATATGAAATCGACCCAAGGTTGTGGTTGGGAGGCGATGGTCTCATAACAAAAATCCTGTGGAAAGATTTTCCCGAGCCCATTGATCCTTTGGGTCCAGACAATGAATTGATCATAGCCACCGGACCCTGGACAGCTACTGTAGCTCCCTGGGGTGGACGCGCTATGTTAGGTTGTATTAGCCCTGAAACAGGGGCTTTCGGCTCAGGGTCTTTCGGTTGGATGTATCCGGCAGCATTGAAATATGCAGGCTTCGATGTAGTTATTGTGAGAGGGCAGGCAAAAACCCCTAAATATGTCTTCATCGATGATGCAACCATAACTTTCAGGGATGCATCTCATATTTGGGGCAAGCAGACAGGAGAAACCGTCAAGGCTATTCGCGAGGAACTGGAAGAGAATTACGAAGGTGAAATCCGTGTATTAACAGCATCCGTGGCGGGTGAGCACCTCGTGCCTTATTCGCCCCCCTGTGCTGATGGGACTTCATGTCCGGGAAGGACAGGCGGCGGGGCTGTCATGGGAGCAAAGAAGCTTAAGGCCCTGGCTGTGCGCGGGACAGGAGAAATCTCGCTTCATGACCCCAAAAGTCTTTTGGACGCCTCCTACCGTGCAATCAAGGCTTATACATCTGATCCCCTCATTAAGCTCTGGGAGGAATATGGGGCCACGACATATCTATTGACAACTGTCGGGGCACCGGTTAACGGGAAAATGGTAAGGGAGAATGCCTTGTCCGCGGATTTCCCCCACCTGAAAAACGTAGGTTGTCTCAACTGCCCTGGAAGATGCTATCACTGGCTCCAGGTAAAAGAAGGCCGGTATGCGGGCTTGAGACAACTCGGTGGACATATGACATTCTTTTTTTCGTCTCTGGAGAATCTGAAACTCAAGGATTTGAATGCAATTATCTATTATGAAAGAATTATTCAAGAGCTCGGGCTTGATCCTGCGTCTTTCAGCCAGGCTTTTAGTTGGGCCGTTGAATGTTTTGAGCGAGGGATTCTTACTGAAAAGGAAACAGACGGAGTGGTTCTCCGTTTTGGAGACGAGGATCTTATTTGGGATATAATACGGAAGGTGGCGTATCGGGAAGGAGACCTTGGCAATCTTTTAGCCGATGGAGTAGCCCAAGCCAGCCAAAGGATCGGAAGGGGTTCTGAAAAAATTGCACCTTGCGTGAAGGGAAAGCCCTATCTCTTACGTGATCCTAACCTTCAAGCTCTGACCTGGGCACTCGGCTTTCTGACAAGTCCGAGAGGCGGCGATTGGCTTCGATGTCATGGTATATGGGAGCTGTCGTTCTTGCCCAAAAACCGAGATACATATCCCAATTTTGTGGGAAAGACATGTCAGGAAGTCTATGATATCCTTGTCGATCGGGTGGACTTACCGCCAGCACTAAAAGAAAAACTCTTTGGAAACCCTCCCAAAGCCGACATAGATTGGATTGGGGGCACCGAAGGGAAAGCGCTTAGCGCAATTTGGTCGGAGAATCTCGTCGGCCTCTTCAACTCGCTGGTCACCTGTATGTTTGGCGCAACAGGTCAATATCTCCTGATAGGTATCGGTCCGACATTCTATTCTGAAATACTCAATCACATCACAGGGTGGAACACAGACTATGATGAAGTAATGCGCACCGGAGAGCGTATTTTTAACGCCCAGCGACTTTTTAATTATCGGCTAAAAGGATGGGACAGAAATCAGGACCGATGGTCCGACGAAAGGGTATATGAGGCCGCGAAGCGCGGTATATGGCGAGGGAAGATGGTTCCATGGGAACAGACGCTGAATGAATATTATAGCTTGAGAGGATGGTCCGATCGCGGTCTACCCACTAAGGAAAAACTGAAAGAACTCGGGATCGAGGATCTCTCCCGGGATTTAAAATTGTGAAGAACAATAAAAGACTGTCGTTTTATGATGTATCACATTGAGGAACCGCCTGGAAGTCATTACGACTGTGAATTGTGGATCAATAAGAAAATGGGAGCTTAATTCTTGAGGCTTGTCGTTATTGGAAGCGGTATAGCCAGTCATGCTGCCTGTCGCTATGCATTGGAAATCTCGCATAATATTGAAATCATCGTGATCTCGAAGGATCCGCTTCCCCTGTACTCGCCTTGTCTTCTTCCTTACTATGTAGCCGGAGAAATTTCACGAGACCGCCTTTTCATCCGAGGGGATTACAGTCCGGCAATGGAACATGTCTCGTTTATGACGGACACAAAGATCGTTGAGATAGACCCACCAAGGAAATTATTGATTCTCAATCAAGGCACTTTCTCTTACGACCGCCTCATTTTGGCCCTTGGCGGCCATGGACTTACCCCGCCATTCACGGGAATCCATCTCCCGGGAGTGTTCCAGTTTAAGACATTAAATGACGTAGATAGTCTGATGAAGTGGCCGGGTAAAAGAGTTGTTGTAGTGGGGTCAGGGCCAATCGGGGTAGAGGCAGCCGTTGCCCTTAACATGCGGGGGATGAAGGTCTGCCTCATAGAGTTGGCAAACCGACTGTTACCTGCCATTCTTGATGATTACCCGGCAAGCATTGTTCAGAGTATGCTTACTGAAGCCGGAATAGAAGTCATGGTGGGAGAGCGGGTGCAGAGTCTGGCAGGAAAGGATCGGGTAGAGGCCGTATTAACAACCAAGAGCAGAATTCCGGCAGATATGGTAGTATTCGCTGTCGGTGTTAGTCCTTCCATAGATATTGCGGAGAAGGCTGGAGTTAAGATCGGGAAGACGGGGGGCATTGCCACCGATATCTCACTCAAGACCAGTGATCCAAGTATCTGGGCCTGTGGCGACTGTATAGAATCACGCGACCTTGTTACAGGGCTGCCTGTGCTCAATATGCTCTGGCCCAACGCTGTTGCGCAAGGCTCAGTTGCCGGAATTAATGCTGTCGGAGGAAAAAAACTTTATCATGGCAGCTTCTCTTTTATTGTTGTCAACATGTTCAATACTTTTGTCTTTTCTTTTGGGCCCACTTCGCAATCCATGGCGGATTGTACGGCTACCGAAATAAAATCCTCAAAAGGATATATTCGTTTACTGACAAAAGATATGCAATTAATTGGAGCACAGATCATTAGCGACGATTCATGGACCGGCATAACCTCGGCCATTCTCAATCATGACAGAGGCCTGTTATTACCGAATAACCTTAAGAGGAGCCTCATCTTTCAAGCCCCTCGTATGCTAAAACTGATGAGGGCAATAAGTAATCCAGCCAATTAGCCGATTGCGAAAAGCATCTGCTCTGGTGTCCACAGCAATGTTTTTAATGATCCGTCAACAAATTCCTGGACAAGCATTATTCGGCAAATGTGGTTACTTCATCAGGGTCTTTTTTTGACGCCCCCGTTGCATCGGTCTCCGGCTCTGGAAAGTACTTATGGTACAGGCTATCCAATGCTTCGCTTGCCTCCTGCCGGAGTTGCTCGTATTGGTTTACAAAAGCACGGCCTTCAGAAGTCAGAGCTGTACCTCCCCCCGACTTACCACCAGTTTTTCTTTCTACGAGCTCAAACCCGAGTCTTTTTTCGGTTACGTTGAGAACGTCCCATGCTTTCCGATAGGACATTCCCATTTCCGTACTCGCATGATTGAGCGACCCCGTCCTCTGAATGGCTTTCAAGAGGCGATAAGATCCTTCGCCAAACGCTCTCCCGTCATTGTCAAGCCATATCCTGAAACAAATCTTCATGATTTCCATCTTACCACATGTCCCCGAATAAATGCAATGAATGGAACGCAATGGTTGAGCAACCCCCCAAATCCATTGTCTACTCTTGCACAGTCCACCTCAGGGTTCTTCTATAACAAGATCCGACAAAAACCACAAAAGATACTCGTAAGGCAGTTTTGTTATCCAGGCATCGTTGTAACATTTTTAAGTAGAGCCTACCATATGGTCTTAATTGGGGGCTACTACAATTGTCATGGCATTTTACCTTATAATTATATAATAATGATGGTTATTCACAACATATTACTAATTGTCGTCATGTTTTTTTGCCCCAATTTTTTCAGCCAGATGCCCTACCCTTTTTCTCAGGTTAAGCAAATACGCCTTCTCGGGCTGCTTAGGTCCAGGATTAGGATCATATTCCTGAGCTTTAATCATTGATACTACCTGTTCAATTGAGTTGTCTTCTGATTTCAGAAGTCCTTCGACAGTCTCTTTGAACTTTTCTGCTGAAATAATAGAGCGTTCAAAATGCTCCTTTACGTCACTGCCGGTAAAAACAAAATGATGTCCCTGACATAAAACATCTACTTCCAGGTTGGCAAGCCTCTTTAAGGATGTTATGTAATCATTGTAATCAACAAGAAATTCGGTAATTATAGAGCCGGTATGGCTCATGCAGCCAGCAGTTTCTGTTGCTATTAGAAATTTCTTCTCAGGTATATAATAACTCAACATATCTCTTGTATGCCCCGGACTCGCTATAACATGGACGGATAAACCGTTCTTAAAATCAATTATCTGTCCGTCTTCAAGAATCGTATCAACATAAAAAGGTTCAAATTGATCTCTAACAAGCATTTCATTGTTTACACTGTCCATATTTTCAATTAATTTAATTACATTTTCGCTTAAGTTAACCATTAATGCCTGCGCGTTAGGTCTTTGTATTATCTCTGAAGCTCTTCTGGACGCACCTATTTTCAAGCCTTCAAATACATTTTTCAGATATGTCGCAGCTCCGCAATGATCATAGTGAACATGTGTTATAAAAAGCATCTCTGGTTTTTTTTCATACAATAGTTTTACTATATCTTTTTCATAATGTCTGCCCATACAGCAAAATCCTGCTTCGAAAATAACCGGGTGTTCAGAAGCTAAAAGATAAACCGGCGACCATGGAAAACCTGTTACATATAAATCATCCTTAACCAAACCCGTTTTATTAAAAATCAAAACTTCTCCCTGAATCGTTTAATTACTGACTACAATAAATTATATATAAAGCCTGTCCGCCTTCGCAATCATTTTCGAATTTTCATAATATTATAAAAAAATCCTTCATAACAGCAGCAGTTAATTTTATATCCCTGCCTTTTTTAATTCAAACTATATTCACAATCTGTCGTTGTCTTCTCATAGTTAACCTTTTAATATTAACCGTAAACACCTGCTCATTTTAAAAAAATAAGCTTGACATGAAAAATATGCTTTGCTAATATAGTTTGTTAATTGTTTCACATTCTTATTGAAAGGAGAGGAAAATAATGGAATTCAAATTTTCTGACGAACTTGAATCAATGCGTAAAATGGCCTATGATTTTGCTGTAAAAAATATTAAACCTACTATGGAAGAAGACGAGAAAGAATCTAAATATCGTCCTGAGATTCTGAAAAAAATGGGTGATCAGGGCATGTTCGGTTGTATTGCTCCGGAACAGTACGGTGGACTTGGACTTGAGGAAGGCCATACGGCAGCAACCCTTATGGCAATGGAATTCGCAAGAGTAAGCCCTTCATGGGGACTTCCCTTTAACCTTCAGATGAACGGTCCTCAGAACGCACTTCTCAAATTTGGAAGCGAGGAATTAAAAGAACAGTTTTTACCTGGGTTGATCGCAGGAACAAGCGGCGGCTGTTTTGCAATAACAGAGCCAAATTCAGGTTCTGACGTGGCAAGCATGAAGACAACTGCCAAAGAAGTTGATGACGGATATATTCTGAACGGTACAAAAACATGGATATCCGGCGTACCTTACTGCGGTTGCGGTATTGTTTATGCCATGACAGACACAGCAGCAAAACACAAAGGTATGTCAGCATTCTTTATTGATTTTAATGCCCCCGGCATTACTCAGAGAGCTATTACAACAAAGCTCGGCCTCCACTGCGCACCTACCGGAGAAATTTTCTTTGAAGAAGCAAAGATACCGAAAAGCGCCCTTGTAGGAAAACCTGGTCAGGGTTTTAACATTTGCATGACCATGCTTAACTTTACACGTTTAAGTTCAGCAGCCAGAGCAGTCGGCGTATCACAGGCATGTATCGAAGAAGCCTGTAAATATGCTAATGAGAGAGAGCAGTTTGGCCAGGCAATAGGCCAGTTCCAGATGATTCAGGAGCAGATCGGAAGAATGTCGGTCGAGCATGATGCAGCAAAACTCCTTCTTTACAGAGCAGCGTGGCAGAAGGATCAGGGAATAAATAATACGCTTGAGACTTCTATGGCAAAATATTATTGCGCTGAATCTGCAAATTTCTGCGCTTCTGAAGCAGTAAAAATATTCGGTTCCTATGGCTTCTCTTCGGAATATCCCGTTGAGAGATATTTAAGAGATGCAAAGTCCTATCAGATTGTTGAAGGCACATCAAATGTACAGAAGATGATAATTGCCCAGTTTGCTCTGGGATACAGAAAGGCTTAAAAACATATTTTAAGGAGGATAAGATGGCTACAGAAGTAACTGTTCCTATGGTTGGTAAAATTGTTAATGTTATTGTGAATGTTGGAGATAAAGTCGCTGAAGACGATCAGATTGCAACCCTTGAAGCAATGAAGATGGAAATGCCTATTGTAGCACCGGTAGGTGGCGTGATAAAAGAAATTAAAGTTACTGCTGGTCAGGATGTCGATGCAGATGCTGTTCTTGCAATTATTGAGTAAAAGGAAACATTAATACATGTTATTTGCTGGGATTGATATAGGTTCGATCACAACAGAAGCACTCCTTTTTGATAAGGATAAGGGCATTCTTGGCTATGAGATAGCACAGACCGGGGCTGATTCTAAAAAATCTGCAGAGAATGCGCTTAAAAAAGTGCTTGCCTATCCATCAAAACAGGCTTCTGACATTTCATTTGTTGTTGCTACGGGCTGCGGCAGAAAAAGGGCCTTGTTTGCACAAAAGTCCATTACAGAAATAACCTGCATTGCAAAAGGAGTAAATTATCTTTTCCCGAATGCAAGGACAATTATTGACATTGGCGGACAGGATACAAAGGCAATAAGAGTAGACAAAACCGGACGCGTTGTAGAGTTTGAGATGAATGATAAATGTGCCGCAGGCACAGGAAGGTTTGTCGAGGTAATGGCAAAGGCATTAGATGTTGATCTGGATAAAATAGGTGAAATATCGCTGCAACACAAAAAGGAATTAGCAATCAGCAGTATATGCA
Organism: Pseudomonadota bacterium; assembly: GCA_026388275.1. Taxonomy (NCBI): domain Bacteria; kingdom Pseudomonadati; phylum Pseudomonadota; species Pseudomonadota bacterium. The sequence continues at coordinate 38,139 of JAPLKB010000022.1, read as the reverse complement.
CTGTGTTCGCAGAATCAGAGGTTATTTCCCTTGTAAGTGAAGGGGAAGCGATAGATGACATACTCTACGGTATTCACAAAGCAATAGCCGACAGGACATTGGGCTTAATCAACAGGTTGGGCGGCATTGAAGAAGAGGTTATCATGACGGGAGGCGTTGCAAAAAACATCGGCGTTGTTAAAGCACTAGAAAGTGTTTTAGGCGCAAGTTTGAAAATTCACGTTGAGCCTCAAATAGTCGGTGCTCTTGGTGCTGCCATTCTGGCATCAGAAAAAGCATAGAAAAACAATTCATGAAACTAAAAGAGCCGGTATATTTTGCCGGCTCTTTTTTTATTTATCGAGGTAACAATGAATGAAAAATATGTTGAGCGAATAGCACTTGAACTTCAACTGGCGCCTGTGCAGGTAAAAGCAGTATCTCTTCTTCTTGAAGAAGGAGCAACAATACCGTTTATTGCCCGATACCGGAAAGAAGCCACAAGCTCTCTGGATGAAGTGGCTATCACTTCAATCCGGGATCGTCTCGAACAGATGGCAGAACTGGACAACCGCAGAGAAGCTATTTTTCGTTCTCTTGAAGAGAGAGGGCTCTTGACTGATGAATTGAAAGAAAAACTTAATAAATGCGAAATCATGGCTATTCTCGAAGATATTTATCTCCCCTTCCGTCCGAAACGCAGAACACGTGCCACCATTGCAAGAGAAAAAGGGCTCGAACCTTTAGCACAACGTCTTTTTGCACAGGATGGCATCGATCCTGTAAATAACGACCCTTTTGAAGAGGCAAAAGCCTTCATAGACCCTGAAAAAGAAATACATTCCGCAGATGATGCACTTTCAGGGGCACGTGATATTATGGCAGAGTGGATCAGCGAAAATGCTGAAGCCCGCACCCGGATAAGAACGTTTTTTCTCCAGAAAGCTGTATTCAAGTCAAAAGTTCTACCTGATAAAAAGGAGGAAGGGGTCAAGTACAGGGATTATTACGACTGGGAGGAACCTGTAAATTCCGCTCCCTCTCATAGGATACTCGCCATGAGAAGGGGGGAGAAGGAAGGTTTGCTTACACTTCGAGTTCTTCCCCCTGAGCAGGAAACAGTTGCAATCATTGAAAACCTGCTTATTAAAAGAGATGATCCCGGATCAAATCAGGTAAAACAATCACTTGAAGATAGTTGCAGACGTCTCCTCTTTCCCTCTATAGAAACCGAGGTCCGGGTTGTCACAAAAGACCGTGCAGATGACGAAGCAATCCGGGTCTTTGCAGAAAATCTTCGGCACCTTCTTCTCGCTCCACCACTGGGAAGGAAGAATGTTTTTGCCATAGACCCAGGGTTCCGAACAGGCTGCAAAGTCGTATGCCTCGACCGACAAGGGAAATTGCTTCATACCGACACGATCTTTCCCCATCAATCAGAGAAAGGAGCTAACAAGGCCGGCGAAACAGTGATTGAACTTTGCCGAAAATTCAGTATAGAAGCAATTGCCGTAGGGAACGGAACTGCAGGAAGAGAAACAGATGCTTTTTTGAAAAAACTTGACCTGCCCGGAGGAATTCCTGTGATAATAGTAAACGAAAGCGGCGCCTCCGTTTATTCTGCATCAGAAACAGCACGAGAGGAATTTCCCGATTACGATATCACGGTAAGAGGTGCTGTCTCAATCGGCAGGCGACTAATGGACCCTCTTGCCGAGTTGGTAAAAATAGACCCCAAATCAATCGGGGTCGGACAATATCAACATGACGTAGATCAGCATGCTCTTAAAAAAAGTCTTGATGATGTGGTTATAAGTTGCGTAAATGCCGTTGGGGTTGAGGTCAATACTTCAAGCAAACAGCTCCTTACTTATGTTTCCGGCTTAGGGCCGGGACTCGCAAAGGCCATTATAGGATATCGGAATGAACATGGTCCCTTCGAGTCAAGAGAAGAATTAAAAAAAGTACCGCGACTGGGGCCAAAGGCTTTCGAACAGGCCGCAGGATTCTTAAGGATCAGCAGCGCAAAAAACCCCCTGGATACAAGTGCTGTTCATCCGGAAAGCTACCACATTGTCGAGACAATGGCACGGGACGTTAACTACACTGTCCTGGATCTGATAAAAGACGAAAAGCTCAGAAAAAAAATTGATGTAAAAAATTATCTGACCGACACAGTGGGATTTCCAACACTTAACGATATTCTGGGAGAGCTTGCAAAACCCGGACGAGATCCGCGTGACCAGTTTGAGATGTTTGCCTTCACAGAAGAAGTTGAAAAGATTGAAGATGTAAAACCTGGTATGAAACTCCCCGGGATTGTCACCAATGTCACAGCTTTCGGTGCTTTTGTAGACATAGGTGTGCACCAGGACGGTCTTGTGCACATCAGTCAGCTTTCAAATCGCTTTATTAAAAATCCTAATGATGCAGTAAAGGTTCACCAGAAGGTAACAGTCACTGTTATTGATGTGGACATCGGACGAAAACGCATTTCTCTCTCCATGAAAGATAATCCCTTGCAGATTTCACAAAAGCAAAAAAGTTAAACTCAGTTCTATTTGTTTTCACTGAAATAATCACCAAGCAAGCCTCTGCTGTGTTCATCGTCATGGCAATAAACGCAGAGATTTTCCCAGTTTGAGCCATCCGGAGGATTATTTCTGGAATTACCATCCCTATGATGCACAGTCAGGAGATGCCTGTCCTTATCGCTAAACTCTCTTGCACACTTTGCGCAGATAAGACCGTGAATTCTCAGTGACTGTTCTCTGTAGTCATTTTTGGGCGGGGTAATGCCCTTTCTTATTTCATTCAGGATTTCATCAGCAGTCTTGTTGTTTTCAACCTTTTTGAGCCCTGTTTTTTTACGTACAGTATATCCTTTGTTTCGCATCGTTGCACTCCCTTCCATAATAATATTTCAACGTATAGTATATCACAGCCTGCAAAATAACCAAATATATTGAGTTAGAACCAGATTGTATTTAAATAGTACTTAAAAAACTCCGGAAACGTTTTATGCTTGATAATTATCCGGCCTTTTATAATTCTAATAGAGGTAGCAAATTTGAGGAGGATAGAGTATGGATACCCTATCATCACATTCACCTTCCGGCACAATCGTTTTGGATGAGTTCTCAAAACCTGAACCTTTGTTTCCCGAACAAAGATTAATCAACCGGAGACAAATATGGGCTAACAATCGTTTTCGAATGGAAATGGATAATTTAAAAACCAGACGATACGGAAACAGGGGACGCCATCACTGGTATCAGTTGCTTTTCATGATGAAAACTCTCGGATTCGTATTGCATCTTATAAACCTGTATCAAAAAGGGGTGCATAACGCAGAAAGTATTTTATTAAGAGAGATGCCTCTATACTTTTCCAATTTACCGCAAGCATTTGAGGGATTTACAATTCTCCATCTCTCTGACCTACACCTTGACAGCATGGAAGGGATTGAAGATAATATTTTGCGTATTCTGGAAAATAGAACTGTAGATTTATGTTTGCTAACAGGAGATTACCGCACAAAACTACACGGACTCCACAAGCATATTATCAATAGCCTTGAATATCTGGTTGGGCATATCAATAGCAAACATGGATTCGTTGGAGTTCTCGGTAATCATGATGGATGTCACATGCTCAATCCCATGGAACAAATCGGCATTACCATGCTGGTCAATTCATCCTGTTTTATTCATCAGGGTAATGAAAAAATCAGAATAATCGGCACAGACGACGTACACTATTACTATACTGATCAGGCATTGCATGCACTGGAATATGCCGATAACGAGTTTTCCATCGCCCTGGTCCATTCACCTGAGCTCTATGATGTTGCCGCTGAAATGGGAGTTTGTTTGTACCTCTGCGGCCATACCCATGCAGGTCAGATATGCTTGCCAGGTGGAAAGCCGCTTATAACTCACTTGAATCGGGGTCGGAAATATTTCCAGGGATATTGGAAATATCTTGAAATGCAAGGCATAACTAATGCCGGGGTTGGAGCTTCAGGTATTCCTGTCCGATTCAATACCCGTGGTGAAGTACTGATTTATGATTTACATAAACAGGTCTCATGATGGGCGTGTTAAGCTCACAGAATAGTTTAGAGGTTCCGGCCATACTTTAGAGCATTTTTTGGTATGATAAGTCTAGCCTGCGGACAGAAAAGATCATCCCTATCATTAGTAAAAGGCAAATATACAAGTAGGGTCTCTGTCGATTTTATCTCGACATCCTTCAACGAGGGAAAGATCTTCTTCTTTGCTATCGCGATATCGGCAAGAATAATTTTCAGGCATTCCTCCGCTTCAGTAAGGGGAAGCGTAACAGGATGCACAGATTCCTTTGGTAGATAGCCGGTTAAGTCCTCCTGCAGTTGGGCAATAGTAACAAATCGTCCGATTCTAAGCAGCAGATCTGGGTGCACCTTAAAGGCAGGCACCCAGAAGAAGAGATCAGCATCATACCATTCTTTCTGTATCACCTTCGGCAGATTGGCCAATCTTATTAGATCTGCATACGAATTTAGCTCAAGACCTTTTACTTGAGCTTTGATGCGCCAGAAGGGCAAGTATGATATCCCCTCGCCTTTTCCTGGAATAACAGCAAAATCTGTGCGCTTAAGTCCTGAGCCTGATATATGCCAGACGGAGCTGCAATTACCGCAACCCAATATAATACTGTCTCTTTCGCCTTCGAGGCTCCATCCACAGTTCGGGCATAAAGCAGAGATGAACTGCATTTCACTATAAATGGCCTCATCGCAAGCAGAGAATGCCTTCATATCGTTCAGGCTTAAAGCAGCAAGAGGTTGTGCAAGAATACCGTCAAAAACAGTGCTCTTCTCTATAAATACCGGCATGTAGATCATGCTTAAAATCTCACCGATACAGGCCTTGTGGAATACGGTGGGTTGCGCATATACTGTATTCAAAGGTCTGCTCCGGTCTTCCGTTCTTTGCATTATACTATCTGACAATACGTCGCAGGCCAGAAATTTACCTTTTATATCCGGGGTCACAAATTTAAGTTCCATGGCCTGCGGGCGTAAGCCCAATGAAGCAGCCAGAGGCAGCTTCTTGAAAGCAAGGGCAGTTGTATCAATAATCACCTTTTTTATTTCATTTCCTTCGCATGAAAAAAACATTCCTTTAAAACGCCAGTAAGGGACAAAATACGGTTCATCAGAGAATTTTTCATTTATTGGTAGGCAGTATCGCGCATAGTCACCCGGTGAAAAAAAGAGCCTTACTCTGCAAAAGGGGCAGGAAAGAATACGGTCTGTTTCATTAAGCGTCACAGGGGCGCTACATTGAGGACACTGGCACCGGATACTCCAGTTTTTGTTAAGAGAGTTTTCCACCGCACTGATTACAGAATATTGATTTCGGGAGATTGTCGGTTGCGCAATGAGAACATTTCACAGGTTGTGGTTTTTCTGAAGCAGGGGTTCCACATATCGGACAAAACCTGGCATTGGGAGGAAGGTTCTTTCCGCATTTACTGCATTGATTAAAAATAAGGATCTGGTGGCCGCAATGGTGACAAAATTTTGCGTCCTCTGGAATGGTCTGTTTACAATCCGGGCAATGCAGAGTGTATTGATCGGCACCCTGATTTCCCTTAAAGGTATTTGCAAACATGGCGGGCATCATTAGGCCAAATCCCATCCCCATAACTGAAGCAGCTTCGCCTTGTGTCTCCGAGGATTTTTCAAGTGCCATGGCAGCTTTCATTTGAAGCAGACGATTCAAATCGTCAAAAATACCAAGCTTGCTTTTATCATCAATTGCTTTCTGCACTTCCTGCGGCGGGGTAATAGAGTTTATGTAAAGTCCTGAAAGCCCAAGTCCAAAATGGTCAAAATCATTCTTAAGTTCTTTGATAAGCCCCTGGGCTATGACTTCGTATTTTCCGGGAAGATTGAAGACTGTATCAAGGTGTTCACCAAGATAATCATTGAAACGCGATACAATAACGCTGCCCAGATATTCTTCGATTTCTTCCATTGTATATATCCCTTGTGTGCCCGTAAGTGTGTTTATGAAAAGCACGGGCTGGAGTACTCTGATCTTAAAAACTCCGAAGGCACGCAGACGGATAAGACCAAGTTCGCTGTCCCTGAATGCTACCGGATCTCTTGTCCCCCATTTCAAATTAGGGAATTCCTTCATATTTACAAAATAAACCTCAGCTCGAAGCGGGCTTCTCATCCCCCAGGGAATACTTAGTATTTTTATAATGATCGGTATATTGGCCGTTGAAAGCATATGTCTACCTGCACCGAATGCATCAAGCGCTCTTCCCTGATAAAAGAAGACCGCTGCCTGGCTTTCTCTTACTGTAAGCTGGGCACCGTATTTGATCTCTCCGGAACCCTTTTCAGGCACTCTGTGCACGATCTCTTTACCTGTATCATCAAACCATTCAAGAACTTCCAGAAATATGGTATTGTCGGTTTCCATGTATACCCCCATTGCAGTGTCGAAATGCAGAATATTTATTCATTTATATCATGGTTTAATTATTCCGGCAACGTTCTTTTGCCGGATAAAGAAATATTCAGTCGCTCAGTCAAGTTTTATAAAGAAGACACTTCAATCACTATTTGATGCTACAACAAGATTACCTCTGCTATACAAGGGATGGCAACCGCCTCAGAAGAGATAAACCAGGACATCGAATTATAGTCGTGGTATCGAAACAGACGTCAACAAGCGCGAATGCAACAACACAGGTAGCTGCATCATTATTAACACTGTCAGGCTATTTACAGGAAATTGTGGGTGAGTTCAAGCTTTAGCAGTACAGATTTTACAGGCCAATCTGGCGATTGGTGATTTGAGCAATTAAATAATCATTTCCAAAGCCCCGGCCTTCAATGATGTTGGCAGTCTTATAATAAAGCCCCCGATTCCTCATTGGTTAGAAATATTTTGTAAAAAATGTTTCGAAGCAATGGGGTTTATATTATATAATTGACCAATATGATGATAAAAATGATAGCTTTATCGCATCAAAGAGTTCTTAAGCCATGAAAAAGTCAAAGGCCATTACATTAGTTTTACTTACCAGTACCATTTTTTTAGGGTGCGAAAGGGATATTCGAAACCAATATGCAAGCTGGGATGACTGCGTGCAGGATTTCAATGACCCTAAAAAATGTCAGGAAGAGAAGGAAAAAACACCAACCGGCTACAGAAGCCATTACTATGGACCCTGGTACCGGCCTTCACAAATGAACGATCCAACACGCAATCCTTCCCTGGGGACCAGAAAAGCAATGGGCATTACAAGGGCAGGTTGGGGAAGCACAGCAATGAGATCTATTTCCTCGTAGACTTTATGAAAAGAATAACAGGCGAGAAGATCAGACATAACTGGCAGGAAAAGGTGCAGAACGTTGGTTTTTATTTTTACGAAATTGACGGTTTGCCCTATTGGGATGAATCTGTTCACTACGAATTAGAGTCGGACCAGATTGACCACATCGAGTCTGTTACCAATGAGCTTTACGAAATGTGTCTTAAGCTTGTTGATTATGTGTTATGGAATAACCTTAATGAAAAATTGGACATTCCGGAAAAATATTTCCAATATGCTAAAAAATCATGGCGGGACAGAGAGCCTTCCATTTACGGTCGGTTCGATTTCTGGTATGACGGGAAATCGGATCCAAAACTTCTTGAGTTTAACGCAGACACACCAACAGCACTCTTTGAGGCAAGTGTTGTTCAGTATTACTGGCTGCAGGAATTATATCCCAAAAAGGACCAATTTAACTCTATCCATGAAAAACTCCTTGATATTATGGAAGGGGAAATAAAAAGATTTGTCGGTTTTGAAACGTTCTATGCCTCTTCTGTAAAAAGAAACCTGGAAGATTATACAACAACTGAATACATCAGAGATACGGCGATACAAGCCGGCATAAAAACTGAGCAAGTCTATATTGATGATATTGGGTATGATTCTGAAAATTTCAGATTTGTAGATCTTAATAATAATCCGATACGTTTTCTTTTTAAGCTATACCCTTGGGAATGGATCATCAAAGAGGATTTCTCGCAATATCTTGCCACAACAAATATAACTCTCTTAGAGCCAGCCTGGAAAATGATACTAAGTAATAAAGCTATTCTGCCTATTCTCTGGGAGATGTATCCCGGACACAAAAATCTCCTACCGGCATATTTCGAACCACAAAACTCATCAGTTGTTTATGTGGAAAAACCGTTTTTTTCGCGTGAGGGGGAAGATATCCATGTAAGAGATCATTTCTCCCGCGGCAAACCACAGGTTATATACCAGGCATATCAGGAACTGCCCGACTATTCAGGGAATTACCCTGTAGTTGGATCATGGATTGTAGGAAACGAATCTGCCGGTATAGGGATCCGCGAGGATAAAACACCGATAACAAATAATTTGAGCAGATTCGTGCCTCATTTGTTTAATCCTTAAGAACATAAAAAAAAGAGGTGAAGAAAAATGACACAGTGCACCAGGGAATATGAGTTCAACGAGGAAGAAAACGGGCTTTTTTTGCGATTGTCAAAGGAGCTTTTCCGATGCGGGATTTCATTACTTACTGCCGGTGTTATTCTTATTTTTTACATTGTTTTTTCCTTTTTTGATCCCAAACCTCTTCTGGCAATAAGCGATAACAGGCATCTTTTGCTTTCATTTGTTGATTACGGGTTATGGGTTTTTATCTCATTCCTTGTGATCTATGTAAGTACAACAGTAATACGCCTGAGCATACCAATTAAAATGATAGCCACAACATCGGGGCTTGACATATCACACCTGATGGATTTCATGGAAAAGCTTGCCGGCATATCGAAAATATCCTTTGTAAGTTTAATGATAATTTGCGTCTTTCTGATAGCAAGTTTTGTCATGTTGATTCTTGTATTTTAATGATTTCTAAGGGTTATAACCATTGAGAAGAAAGGTGCACAATCGCATTGCGAAAAAAACTCAATATTGCATCATATCTCATATGGCCTACGCTAACCGCCTTTCTTGAAGGGATTGAAGAATATCTTGAAACTGCATGCAATATTATAGGAGTTCACGATAATGGAAAATGTGATTATCTGGGGCAAAATTTATCTTAAAAAGATAAACCTTCTACGCCGCTGCCCTTCTTTCATTGACCAGCTTTTTTATATGTCCCATCAGAGTGAGGTCCGGTTTGGAAAATTGGCCGTCAGCCCCTACAGACTCTCCTTTATGAATAAGTTTATCAGTTATCAGTGAAGAAAAAAGCACAACCGGTATTGATTTCAGATCAGGATCTTCTTTAATCTTTTTGCATAAATGATACCCGTCCATACCGGGCATCTCAATATCAGTCAGCACTACTTCAATAAAGTCCGTAAGGCTGCAATCCTTTTCACGTGAGAGTTTTTTTATATCTGCGAGGAATGCCCATGCTTTATCTCCGTTTATCGCAGATTGAACAGTAAACTGTCCGACCTCTTCCAGACGCTTTTTAACAGTAGTGCGAATAACGCTGGAATCATCTGCATGCAAAATCTTTATCGGCTGATCCGGAGCATCAAGGAGCACTTCATCTGCTTCTGAGGATGATTCTTTTATGGCCAATTCAGGATTCAAATCAGCAATCGTCTTTTCAAGATCAAGAAGGAAAACTATTCTGTCTTCCAGATGGATTACCCCGGTAATTGAATCGCTCAATCCCTCAAGATAAGAGTCTAATGGTTTTATGTCAGCCCAGGTTAAACGATGAATTCTGGTCACACCTGAAACAAGAAAAGCCGTAACAATATTGTTGAATTCTGTAATCAGTACATTAGCCGGTCTGTTTTCTGTTCTTTTTCTGCCAAGCCACATAGCAAGGTCAATAAGAATAACAATTTTATCCCGGTGGTTAAACATGCCCACAGCACAGGTGCTTGAAAGATTCGGCGGCTTTATAATATTTTTAGGTATTGGTATGATTTCAAGCACTTTTGCTACATTAACCCCGTAAAAACCACGGTAATCATTTTCTTCGTCGATAAATAGTTCCAGTACTTCTACTTCATTTGTACCAGATTCAAGCAGAATGTTTGACATGTTTGTTCCCATATTACCCCCTGGGTTTTCATTTAATTTAATTATCGCCACTATGTTGTTGAAACTTAAACAAATGGAAGAATACTCACACATAATTTAGTCTCAGTTGCCAATAAAAGTATCCACAGGTTTTCTACATGCTTCACCCTGTAATATTTTTTTTGGAAGCATTTAATCCGACCAACAGAAAGGGTTGCATGGATATAAAATATTTTCAGCAATAAAGATTGCCTATAGTCACCCTGATATTTGACTTTTCATAGCTTTGTCAAATATACTGATTGGGGTTACTTACAATTCATAATAAGGAGGTTTTATGGGATTATATAGAAAAGTATATGACTTTGCGGCAAAAGCAGGATCCTTGGAAGGTTATGTCTACGCAAGAAATAAGGACGATATCGGACCTTTAACTCCATGGGTAGATCATGCAATAAGAGATTATAATGACATACCGCCTGAAGTAAGACAGGAATTTCAGGATCTGTGCGATGGTACGGTCGGCCGTGCAATACAATCACTTTTACCTCATTTAGGCGAGGATCATGAGATCATTAAAAAGTTAAAAGTTCTTGTGATTGGGAATATGCCTTCATCTCCTGATGATTTTACACGGAAGAAATAATAAAATATATCTTTAAAAAGCCATAAACATGTGGTGCATCACACTGGCATACAGGTTTTACAGGCACATCAAGCAAGGGGTTAACCTGCACTCATACTGCTATAACTCCGGAATAGGAAATGAAAAAACAGCCCATAGACATTAACCCCGAGTTTCGCAAAGCCCTTGATATCATGGAAAATTCAAGCTGCCATGTGTTCATCACAGGTAAAGCTGGCACAGGAAAATCAACACTTCTTGACTATTTCCGGCAAACCACCAATAAAGAAATAGCTGTTCTTGCTCCAACCGGCGTTGCGGCATTAAATATCCAGGGTCAGACCATCCACTCATTCTTCGGTTTCAAACCGGGCATAACACCCGAAAAGATAAAAAAACTAGCAGGGCAGGCGGCAGGTATTTACAAAGCATTTGATACAATTATCATTGACGAGGTCTCAATGGTCCGGGCGGATATCCTCGATTGCATAGAGAAATTTCTGCGCCTAAACGGACCGTACCGGAAGCAATGGTTCGGCGGCATTCAGATGGTCTTTATCGGCGATCTTTATCAGCTTCCGCCTGTTGTAACTACGGCCGAAAAGGAAATCTTCACTCATCGTTACGAGACACCCTACTTCTTTTCAGCACAGGTATTCAAGGAACAAACTTTTGACATGGAGTTTATCGAACTGGAAAAGGTTTACCGTCAGACTGAAGCCGATTTTATTGCGCTCCTTAATTCCATACGCAACAGATCCTGCACAGATGAGGATATGGAAAGATTAAACCAAAATCATCACCCCGATTTTGTACCGCCAGATTACGGATTCTATATCACGCTTACAAGCACCAATGAACTTGCAACAGTAAGAAATCTGGAAAAACTTGACGCACTTCCAGGATTTGCGGTGCACTATGATGGCGTTCTCAACGGAGCATTCGACCGCTCTTCGCTTCCTGCTGAAGAAACCTTGAAACTGAAGCAGGGGGCACAGGTTATGCTCGTTAATAATGATAAATATGGCCGTTGGGTAAACGGGAGCCTGGGTATGGTTTCAGGCATGGGAAAAGATGACAATGAAAATGATTGTGTTCTAGTGAAACTACAGAACGGTGAAACTGTTGAAGTAACACCACACACATGGGAACTCTTCGAATATCAGTATGATAGAGCAACAAAACGGATTTTAACCAGAAAAACAGCTGCATTTACCCAGTACCCCATCCGTCTTGCCTGGGCCGTTACAATCCACAAGAGCCAGGGAAAGACCTTTGACAAGGTCGTTATAGACATCGGCCGAGGCACATTTGCACACGGTCAGGTCTATGTGGCATTGAGCCGCTGTACAAGCTTTGCCGGAATTATCCTAACAAAAAAGATTACAAAATCCCATATCCGCATGGATTGGCGTGTAGTTCAGTTCCTCACACGGTTCCAATACAGAAAGGCTGATGAGAAGGTAAACTACAAAGAGAGGCACAGGATAATTGATGACGCAATAAAACGGGGAATAAACCTCGAAATTCTTTATCTGAAACCTGATGACACAAAGTCGCTTCGTACAATACGCCCCATTTCAATTGAGGACATGGAATACAGGGGGAAGATGTTTGAGGGTCTCAGGGCCTATTGCTGTCTCCGCAGAAATGAACGTACTTTCAGGATTGACCGCATTCTGGAGATAACTATTTGTATTTAGCAGCAATTTACCTTTAATATTTTTTACACGGGGAGTTTTGTAAGGGTTGGGTAAGCTTTTTCATTTTTTATGCTTCATGGTTCCCGGAAGCAAGGATTACGTGTTGAATTTTATAATTTGTATTTTTATGCAAAATTATTATGATCCTGATAAGTGAAAGAAATGAAAATGTTCTTTTCTGCTTTTAAATTTGTCGCACTTATCCTACATGCATTGTCAAAGATATCCTACAGACAATATAATTTATTTGTTATACATTGTTAAAACATTCTGATATGACTATGTTTCCTATGAAGGTAGGAGTGGAAAGTCAAAGGAATATGATTTGAGTATGTTTTTATCAGGTTTAAAAGGAGAATCTCAGATGAAAAAATGCATTATACTGACATTGGCAATTCTATTTATTGTCGCTTTTGCTGTTAATCATGCGAAAGCTTCTTACACTTATTACTTGAGCACAGTGATTCCTGGATCTTATACGCCAAAAAGTGCTCTTGATCTTAGCCATCCATGGCTCACGGTTGATTTCACAACAGTATCAATCGGCAAGGTACAATTGGCATTAACCTCTAATCTCAGTAATGCTTTAGAGTTCATCTCTGAAGTAGCCCTCAACGTCAGCAACGTCAACCCGAAAATTGAACCGAGCGATCTGACCTTTACGTATCTTTCCGGTCCAATGGCTACCAGCATTCTTAAAACAAGTCAAGATAAGCAAAAATTGAACGGTGGCGGAAATTTGACGAAAGGTTTCGATATCCTGCTTACATTTCAGACTGGTAATGGGGTGAACCGTTTTGATGGCACCGACATTACAAAATACAACATAACTAAAACCGGCCTCGTTGCAGAAGACTTCAACTTTCAAAACACTGGTGGTGCTAATGCAACTATAGGAAATAAGATACAAGGTATAAATTCGTGTGAGATTAAAGACACACTCTACACACCTGTTAACACACCCGTTCCCATCTCCGGCGCTGCGTGGCTGCTTGGTCCCGGACTTCTTAGTCTCGTAGGATTCAGAAAAAAATACTTGGGATAATAAAATAATCCATGGATCAATTAAAGGCAGAGCTTATAATGCTCTGCCTTTTTTTATTTTGTGATACAATGATTATCGTATCAACTCCGCAGACAACCCACCCTACGGGTTGGTGCGCTGGCAGGAAGCAAAACATCTTTATATTTACATCCATTGAAATAGTAAGAAAACTCCAGTAATTTCTTCCTTGACATTATCCAATCGAAAGTATATTTTCATTTTTCAGGATTAGTGATGAAAAAAATATCCTTTATTTCTCTTTTACTTATCATACTTCCTTATACCGGATTCACTCAGAGCACAGGCAATAATCAAACAGTATATACACTTTCGCCTCTCGTAAGCATATCACCAAAAATATACGTCCTAAACGGGTCTGATCTGAAGAAATATCAGTTACCTAAAAATTATATGCTTGTAAAATATCCCTCAAAAAATACAGTAACTTTATGGGAATTTCCGAATGAATTTTCTTCAGGTCAGGTAGAAAATTTGCCGGCTTCTTTACCGGCTGAGCAATTAACAAAAAATGTTCAGGAAAAACAAAAATCTGCAGATACGCAAAAAATACCTGCATTACCCGAGCAAAAGCAAAGCATATTGGGATTATTAGGTCCTGGAGCGGGCAAAGAAGTCCCAATCTTTGATCTGCGTCAACCCTTGCCGGGCACAAAATAAGCAACAAGATTGCAATCTGATTGCTGGTAAACTATGGAAGACAACATCACCTTTAACACAGACATCTGCAAAAAATGTGGTTTATGCGCCGAGGTTTGCCCCAATAAGATAATATTAAAGGATAATAACCGTGGAATAATGACATTACGGCCAGATAGGGGCCATCTTTGTTTTCAATGCGGACAATGCATGTCAATTTGCCCTGTAAAATCGATAAACATAAAGGGACTATCATATAAAAAAGACTTTTTTGATTTACCTGAAGAAGATTCATACGAAAATACGTTTTTTAACATGCTCTATACACGCAGGGCAATCCGTAATTTTCAAGATAAACCAGTGCCTAAAGATTTACTGGAAAAAATAATTCAAGCAATATCCTTTGCTCCTCCAAGTTTCCCGCCATTAAAAACCAGGATCATAGTCGTACAGGATTCAAATCTAATTATGAAGGCATTGCCGCATATGGTGGAGTTTTACGACTATTTTGTGAAAGCAATGGGCAATCCTGTAATGAGGTTCTTCATTAAAAAAGAGGTTGGAAAACAAAAATTTAAAACAATGAAAAACCATTTATTACCTTTATTGAAAGCAAAATTGCCTGAGATGAAGTCGGGAACTGAAGACGCAATTACACGACATGCCCCGGCAATGATATTATTTCTTGCTGACAGTAATGATGAGGATATCATGGCTGATATCTATATCGCTGCCACATATGGTTTCCTGGCTGCCCATTCTCTGGGTTTGGGCGGATCTGTAATGGATATCATTCCACCGGCAATCGAAAGAAAAGCTGAGTTAAGAAAGTTATTTTCGATACCGGATAATTGTAATGTAGTCGCCTCAATAATAGTAGGTTATCCGAAATATAAATATCAAAGAGGCATAAAAAGGGGACTGAAAAACGTAGAATGGCTCTGATTGATTAGCGCTTGCTGTTGTTTTTATTGTCTATTATTAATGTTACAGGACCTTCGTTTATCAATGACACATCCATGGAAGCCTGAAAAATACCACTCTCAACTTTTCTTACCTGCTCTCTTGCCTTCGCAACGAACAATTCAAAAAGACTTTTCGCCTCTTTTGCTTCCATAGCATCGGTAAATGAAGGCCTTCTCCCTTTAGAACAATCCCCGTAAAGTGTAAACTGTGAAACTACAAGAAGTTCGCCGTTGATATCGATGAGGGATTCATTAAGCTTCCCATCCTCATTTTCAAATATCCGCAGGTTTACAATTTTATCAAGCATCCATTGTATGTCAAGGGCACTATCGCCTTTGCCAATACCAAGGAGCACAAGAGCCCCCCTTCCTATCTGACCGACAATCCTGCCCTCAACCTCTACGGATGCCTTTTTTACACGTTGTACAACGGCTCTCATAAAATTTATTTTTAGTTTTTTTGGATTGCTGATTCTAAAGCAAAAATCAACAATCCAAAATTAAAAATTGTACTATTTTTCCTGTTCTTTGTCCTTTTTGGCCTGTTCGATAACCTTTGGAGCCAAGTGTGCAGGAAGCTCTTCATAATGAGAAAATTCTATGGTAAATACACCTCTGCCGCCGGTCATTGACTTGAGGTCCGGAGCATATTTTAGAATCTCTGCCATGGGCACAGTTGCTTTTACTACCTGGTTTTTACCCTTTGATTCAACACCGATGATCTTACCTCTTCTTGAATTCAAATCACCCATAACATCACCCATGTATTCGTCAGGTACTGTAACCTCTATCTTTGAGATCGGTTCAAGGAGTGTCGGCTGACACATCTCCAGACCTTTCTTGAATCCCATGGATCCGGCAATTTTAAAAGCCATTTCAGAGGAGTCCACATCATGGTACGATCCGTCATAGAGTATAACTTTAAAATCAATTACAGGATACCCGGCAAGTATACCCTGGTTCATAGCCTCAACTATACCCTTTTCAACGGCAGGTATATATTGTCTTGGGATTGCCCCTCCTACTATCTTATCTACAAATTCAAACCCTGCATTCCGCGGGAGAGGTGCGAGTTCAAGCCACGTATCACCATATTGTCCCTTACCGCCTGACTGTTTTTTGTATTTACCCTGTACTTTTGTAGTTCCTTTTATGGTTTCCTTATATGGTACTTTCGGCTCTTTCAGCTCAACATCAACACCAAATTTTCTCTTCATCCTTTCAACAATTACTTCTATGTGGACCTGTCCCATGCCGGACAAAATGAATTCCTTTGTCTGCTCGTCCCTCGTGTATTTGACTGTCTGGTCTTCTTCCATTAGCCTGGCAAGTGAAGTATTAAGCTTGTCTTCATCTCCTTTGGATTTTGGCTGCAAAGAGAAAGATATGAGCGGCGGGGTGCTTACAACCCCTTCATACTTGATCGGCGCTTTTTCGTCACAGAGAGTGTCCCCGGTGGCAACTGTTTTCAGTTTCGCTACAATTCCGATATCACCTGCAGATGCTGAGCCGGCAGGTTTCTGTTTCTTGCCAACGAGATAGAATATCTGTCCGATTCGCTCCTTCTCCTCATTTGTAGCATTGATAACAGTCATATCAGGGTGGATCTCCCCGGAATATACCCTGAAGAGAGTTAATTTTCCTGCAAAGGGATCGGTAATGGTCTTAAATACAAAAGCGCTGAAATTTTTATCTGAAGAAAATTCCCTTTTTATTACATTTCCTGTCTTAGGGTCTATCCCTTCCGCTTCTTTTTTATATGCAGGGGAAGGAAAATATTTCACTATAGTGTCAAGCAATATATTGGCACCTATATTTTTCACTGCAGAACCACACATCACAGGGACAATCTTTCTACTTAATATACCTTCTCTCAAGCATTTTTCAATCTCTTCATTGTTTATATCATCACCGTTGAGATATCGTTCCATGACCTCATCATCTATCTCAACTGAAGTCTCGATAAGCTTTTCTCTGTACTTATTCGCTTCATCAACCAATTCCGGTGGGATTGCTGCAACATCATATTCTCCGGAGGTATCCCCTTTATAAACAAATGCCTTCATGGTAAGGAGGTCTATAATACCTTTGAAATTTTCCTCTTTGCCAATGGGTAGTTGGATGGCAAGAATTGATTTATCTGAAAAATTTTTCCGAATATCCTCAATGGTGCGTTCAAAATCAGCCCTCTCACGATCCATTTTATTTACAAATAAACAAACCGGGATGGAAAATTCGTTGGCATACTGCCATACCTTTTCTGTCTGTACCTGAACTCCTGACACAGCGCTTACTACAATCACAGCTCCGTCAACAACCCGCATGCATGATTTGGCATCAGCTACAAAATTGTCATCACCTGGAGTATCGATAAAATTTATTTTGTGCTTATCCCATTCAAAACAGGCAAGAGAAGACGATATGGTTATTTTTCTTTCAACCTCTTCGGGCTCATAGTCCATTAAGGATGTACCATCATCAACCTTTCCAAGTCTGGTGTTTTCTCCCGAAAGAAAAAGCATGGCCTCAACAATTGATGTTTTACCTTCCCCCCCATGCGAAAAAATTCCAACATTTCTAATAGAATCAGGCTCATACTTTTTCATTTAGACTCCTTTTATGAGAATAAAAATAGAATAAAATTTAGTGAATTTTACATGGCTTTTTCTTAAAAATCAAGAGTTAACCGAATCTGCCGGTTATATATCCTTCAGTCCTTCCATCATTAGGAGATGTAAATATCTGAGATGTCTTTCCAAATTCCACGAGATCACCGAGAAGCATAAAACCAGTGTAATCGGAAACTCTTGCCGCCTGCTGCATATTGTGGGTAACAATAAGGATCGTATAGCCTTTTTTAAGTTCCAACATAAGCTCTTCTATTCTCAAAGTTGCGATAGGGTCAAGAGCCGAGCAGGGTTCATCAAGGAGAATAATTTTAGGTTCAACAGTAAGAAGTCTTGCCACACAAAGCCTCTGTTTCATCTCTTCAGAAAGGCTGAGCGCAGGCATATGCAATTTATCTTTCAAATCATCCCATAACCCGACAGCCATTAGGCATCGCTCCACAATTTCGTGATCTTTTCTTCTGTTGGTCAGGCCATGTATCTTTAAGCCGTATACCATATTCTCATAGACTGTAAAAGGAAACGGATTGGGTCTTTGAAAGACCATTCCCACCTTTTTCCGCAGTTCAATTATGTCTATCTCCTCTATATGCTGCTGATTTACAAAAATATCGCCTGTGATTTTTACATCATCAATAAGGTCATTCATCCTGTTGAAACAACGCAGCAACGTTGATTTGCCGCAGCCCGAAGGCCCTATGAGAGCTGTAATTGATTTTTTATAAACGTTAAAGTCCACATTCTTCAACGCATAGAAATCACCGTAATACATATTAAGTTTTTCTGTTGAAAGGGCAATGTTATTCATCATCCGAACTTCCCTGAGATGTAGTCTTCAGTCTTTTTTTCTGACGGGTAGGTAAACACCCTTTCAGTCGGCCCGTACTCAACAAGATCTCCAAGATAGAAAAAGGCCGAATAGTCTGTAATGCGTGCAATTTGTTTGGTATTGTTAGAAACAAGTATAATGGTATATTCTTTCTTGAGTTCGCTCAAAGCATCTTCTATTTTTGCGGTAGATATAGGGTCCAGTCCTGAGCACGGCTCATCAAGTAATATTATCTCAGGCATCAACGCAAGGGTCCGCGCAAGACAAAGCCTTTGCTGCTGTCCGCCGGACAACTTTAATGCCGATATCTGAAGCCTGTCTTTCATTTCATCCCATAAAAATGCCTTTTTAAGGCTTTCTTTTACAATTGCGTAAATCTCTTCCTTGTCTTTTATACCCTTCAGTCTCGGACCATAGGCAATATTTTCATAAACTGAACGGGGCAATGGTATGGGAACAGCAAATACAGTCCCGATCTGCCTTCTCAATTCCACAGAATTTATATTACCATTGATAATGTCAATACCATTAATAATGACTTTGCCCTCGATACTGACATTGTCTTCAAACTCTATCATCCTGTTCAGAATTGATATTAATGTAGATTTACCGCTTCCGGCAGGCCCCATAAACCCTGTAACCATATGCCTGTGCACATCAACATCAATATCTTTCAAAACCTTATTTTTCCCGAAAGATACACTTAATTTTTCTACCTTTATTTTAATATCCATATATCACTCACGAATATTTTGAAACCATCTTGTTCATAAGATAATAGGCAATAATATTAATCAGAAGAATACTCAAAACAAGCACAAGAGCGGTAGCATAGGCTTTTTCCATGGAAATGCCTTCACGTGCAAGGATATAAAAATGGACGGCCATTGTTCTGCTTGAATCCATTAATGATGTGGGGAGTTTTAAAGAACTTCCCGTGGTAAACAATGTTGCCGCTGTTTCGCCGACTGCTCTTCCTACGCTTAACATAATTCCTGTCAATATCCCCGGGACTGCTGAAGGTATTACTACTTTTTTGACGGTTTCCCATCTTGTTGCGCTTAGCGAGTAGCTTACAATCCTTAAATTCCTTGGAACAGCCTTTATTGCCTCTTCGCTTGTTCTTATTATTGTTGGGAGGATCATTATCGTTATGGTTAACACACCTGACAGGACTGACCAGCCCATTTTCAGCTTTATAACAAAAAATATAAAACCAAAAAGTCCATAGAGAATAGAAGGGATCCCTGCAAGCGATTCTACACCGAAACGTATGATCTTGGTAAACACTGATTCCTTTGTGTATTCTGTTAGAAAGATTGCTGTCCCGACTCCAAGAGGGGTAGCAAGAAATATTGACAGCAACACAAGAAGCACGGTCCCGATAATCGTCGAGAATATGCCTCCATGCCTGCCCATATCCTCAGGAGAAGAAAAGATAAATCCGAGGCTTATATGCGGAGCACCTTTAAAACAAATGACAGCCACAATTACTACAAGTATTCCCACGGTAAAAAATGCCTGAAAATTGAAGCATATTCGCACTATTTTATCTACCAGTCTTGGTTTAATCCTCACCTTATCACCTTTTTCTTTATTCCAAAATTAGCTATATAATTAAGAATCATAATAATCACAAGAAGGACAACGCCAGTTGAAAAAAGACCCTGCCGGTGGTCTCCTGTAGCATATGAAAGTTCCAGTGCAATATTACCAGTCAGAGTCCTTAGCGGATCAAGGATGCTTGTCGGTATCTTCAGGGCATTACCAGCAGTCATGATAACTGCCATTGTCTCTCCTATAGCCCTTCCCATCCCGAGGATAAAGCTCGCCAGAATGCCCGATTTGGCAGAGGGAATGACTACTTTGTAAATCGTTTGCCATTTTGTAGCCCCCATGGCAAAGGAACCTTCCCGATAGGTTCTCGGCACGCTCGTGATAGCATCAAAAGATATGCTTATTACAGTGGGCAAAATCATCACCCCAAGGATAATAGACGTAGATAGGAGAGAAAATCCGGCGCCGCCAAAATAATTTCTTACTACAGGGACTATATAAACAACCCCTAAAAAACCGTATACCACTGAAGGGATGCCGGCAAGAAGCTCAAGGGCAGGCTTTAAAAACATCTTCATTTTTTTGCCTGAATATTCCGAGAGGTAAATCGCACAGGAAAGTCCCATGGGTGCACCGACAACAAGGGCACCGAAGGTTACAAGAAAAGAGGATACGATCATGGGAAATATTCCGAAGGAGCCTTTTGTCGGAGCCCATTTAAAACCGAGTATAATGTTTTTCAATCCTATTTTATGAAAGAGAGGCAGACCTTCATATAAAATAAAGATAAAAATCAAAAAAAGGAATAGAAGCGATGAGAGCGCAAAGATTGTAAGTACATATTTTACGAAACGTTCCTTTGTAAAATTTATTCTTGTCATTTTATGCCTATAAGCCCCTCTTTCTTAAGAATATTCTGGCCGTCTATGGAAAGAACATAGTCAATAAACGTCTGTACAATCTCGTTCGGCTTACCGTTTGTGATAAAAATAAATGGTCTTACAATCTTATATTTCTTTGCCTTTATGTTTTCAAGACTTGCAGTAATTCCGTCAATTGACAAAGCCATGACCCTGTTGTCGACAAGCCCGAGCGATATATATGCTATTGCATAGGGGTCTGTGGCAACGATTTCCTTTACTGATCCATTGGAATCCTGGACCATGATCCCGTCATATATCTCTTCGCCTTTCATAATAAGATCCTCAAAAGAGCCGCGTGTTCCCGAACCTTCCTCCCTTGTTATGGCATCTATTTTCCGGTCAATCCAGCCCAGATCTTTCCAATTTTTTATTTGTCCGCTGAATATACCCCTTATCTGTTTTAAAGTCAGTTCCCGGATTGGATTCTTAGGGTGCACAACTACTGAAATACCGTCATAACAGATTACAATATCATTTAATACCTTTTCTTCCTGTTTCAGTTGCCTTGATGACATACCGATTTCAATAGTTTTATTTAAACATGCCTGAATACCGGCAGTTGAACCGCCTCCCTGGACATTTACTCTAAACCCGGGCCGGTCAACCATAAAATGATCTGAAAGTTTTTCTATAAACGGCATTACAGATGTTGATCCGGCTATTGTAATAGTATGTTTTTTGCCATGCGCACCACTGGTAGAGTTATCATTGCATGATGAAAGCATTATCACAGACAAAAACAGTATTAAGCTGAGTATCTTGGAATTAGACATAGGGGAATTAATCCTCAGAAGGGTTTTTGATGTGTCTTATGATCTTCCCTTCGGCCATAAATATGACAAGTTCGGCGATATTTACAGCATGGTCAGCTATTCTTTCCAGAGACTTTGAAATGAACATTACCCGTGTTGCCCTTGAAATTGTCCTCATATCCTGCATCATATATGTAAGAAGTTCTCTGAAAACCTGGTCGAGAAGCTGGTCAACCCGCTCATCATCTCTTGATACCTTCAATGCCAGATCAACATCTTCCTTCACAAAGGCATCGAGACTTTCCTTGAGCATGAGTTGTACAATATTCGCCATGGTAGGGATATCAATATAAGGTTTTAACTGTGGTTCTTTGTTAAGCTCAAGAACTCTCTCGCATATATTTACAGCAAGATCGCCGATTCTTTCAAGGTCATAGTTGATTTTAATTGCTGTGGTGATAAACCTTAAATCCCTTGCTGCCGGCTGCCGGAGGGCAAGCAGTTTAAGACAGAACTCGTCAATTTCTACTTCCCTTGCATTCACCACATCATCGTTCTCAATAACCTTATCTGCAATCTCTGAACGTCTCTCAAGAAGAGCGTTAATAGCATCCTGTATTGCTCTTTCCACCAGGCCGCCTTCAAGGAGAATCTTCTCCTTCAATTCCCTGAGTTCCATATCGAATGCCTTATAAATGTGTCCTTCCATAATTTCCATGACGGGAAGCCTCCTTATAGTTTGACCAGATGATTATAGTAATTTTTTGCCCTCATTACAACAGAATGTTCCTGCATATTTATGGCATCCGGGCGAAAAGACAGCACACCTGAAAGGAGTGGTGAATTATAAAAGAAATGACCTGATATTCTTGTAAACCCTTGTTTTATACACGCCTGCCGCGACTCGAATGCGGAGTCTACAGATTAGAAGAACCAACTTTAAAGACTTATATACGTGTTATATCAATAGGTTACAAATTATCATGTAGTATATCTGATGAATGTATATGGTTGATTTATTAACAGCCATTTTTTTGAGTTCCCGCCAAAATCACCACCATCATCTATCTTATGACCGGCAAACTGGACTTCAGCAAAAACCTGGTTACTCATTATCAAATGAGAAAGAACCAGAGGCAAATAATGCTCAATAACAAGAAAAATACAGTGATAAACCTTTGACAATACCATTTCAATAAAAAGGATGGCAATAATACCTCCGGTATGTTGCAAATGTCTGCGTTTTATAATACAAATAATGCATTGCGGTCCGATGACCAAAGCGTGCAAAGAATAAAGCATGCAAAGAATAACAGGAGCATTCATGGAAACACATTTAAAGGTAATACTCATAAGTCATACGCCTGATCCTGAAAAGGCAATCAGCGCAGCGGCAAGACTCTGTTACAGTCCGGCAGATGTTGAGCAGATTCTCTCCGACACCGGGAAAGATGATCAATCTGCCTTTCTTGAAAAACTTATAGCAGTGGGACATTTGAGCCCTGTTGAACATGCCTCCTTCACCTTCGCTGTCGAGGGGATATCACGCGCATGCTCGCATCAGCTCGTCCGCCACCGTCTTGCATCATATAGTCAACAGTCCCAGCGATATGTTGGAGAGGAGGACGGGTTCTCCTATATCATTCCTCCGGCTATAAAGGAAGATAATGAACTCCGTGCTCATTTTGAACGACTCATGGAGGAGACTAGCAGTTCATACATATATATCGTTGAAAAGCTCGAAGAAAAAGGGTGCGCTGTCGAGTCCGCACGGGAAGATGCACGTTTCGTCCTGCCAAATGCAACGGAAACGAAGATCATTATGACCATGAACGCACGGGAACTTCTCTATTTTTTCAGTATGCGGCTTTGCAACCGCGCACAGTGGGAGATCCGTGAAATGGCATATCTCATGTTAAAACTAGCGAGACCCCTTGCCCCTGCTGTTTTTCGCTATGGTGGGCCTCCTTGTCTTAAAGGAAAATGCCCGGAAGGCTCCCGCACATGTGGAAAAACAGATGAAGTTCGGCACAGGTTATCTTTTAAATAAAACTGACAGAAAGTCAGACTGCGAGGGTTATTGCTTAAAATTTAAGCTATGCGGTTTTTGCCTTAGATGCACACTGCGTTGTTTTTGTCTTAGATACAACACTTTTCCCTGAAAGTCATGCTTCACGGTTTTCACCTGAAATAAAACCTTTCTTCCCGCAATCCATGATCAAAGCGAACTGGCCATATGCAATAGTTGTGGGTGAAAGAAGAATTCCCCCGGTAAGGACGGAAGAGGCACATTTCAACCCGTCCTTGCTTCTGAGAAACCACGAAGTGTGCACCTTTGTAGATGAAAGAAGAATCATCCTGAAATGGCCTGGGACAAGCATTTCTTCATGTAATCCTTGCCTTTAAAAAACCGCTAAGCCTATTCTTCGGCGGGACATTACAATCAGTCTGTTGTCGGAAAAACCGGGAAACCCCGGTGAAACCGAGAGAATATAAATTAAAACTTAAGTATTCTTCCAATTTCTGTTATATATACAGCATACTTGATTAAGATCGCTTCTGATTTTACAAAAAATAATGGATATTTAAACTATATGAAGCATGAAGGAAACAATCAGTCTACCGGGATTTTTTTTATTATCATTAAGGAATCCATTATATCTTTTCTAAATCACAACAATTTCGAGATGTCTGTTGCTCTCGCATCGTATGGATTCTTTTCAATTATTCCCCTACTCTTTTTTGTGTCTTGTATTTTCGGCGGTTACGGCGACATTTCTCAACACGTTTTTAAAGGGATTGAAAACCTCGTTTTGCATATATTGCCTAATTTCAACATGTTCACGATAAAAAAATTCTATTTATCAATTAGTTACAGAATTACCTGGGGTTTCATCAGCCTCTCATTTATTTTCGTATCTCTTATGTCTGTGAGCGATTCACTGCGGACAGCATTTCTTAAGATTTTTAATATTACACGGGAAATATCCTTTATCCGGGTGCAACTTATTAATATAGCATCAACGCTCCTTATGCTCTCTCTTTTTGCTGCACTTGTAGCGGGGGAAATGGCATACATATCCTATGTACGCCATTTTATTGACAACATACCTTTCCTGAACGTGAACGGAAATGTCATAGCATCATTAATAGTAACAAGTGTATGTATGGTTACAGTTTACACAGTATTCTCACCTATAAGATTGAATGCTTATCGTATTTTAATAGTATCCGTTATTACAGCTGTTCTCCTTGTTACAATGAAAAACCTCTTTACCCATTTCCTGAGTTACAATCCTGATTACGGCGTAGCTTTCGGTTCTCTGAAAACGCTCTTTATTATGATCATCTGGGTATATTACAGCTTCCTGGTAATCCTCTTTGGTGCTGAAATAACGGTAAATATCGGAAAAAGGGATGTCCTTATATTGAAAAAACTTTTTCTCGGCGTAGAAAACATTGAAAAGATCCCGGAAAAATTCATCAACAGATACACAAGGGTATATAACAGCGATGATATTGTCTTTGCTGAGGGAGAACATGGCGATGTCATGTTCTTTGTCGTAACGGGGACCGTCAGCATAAACAGAAAAAGTCAGATCATCAGAACCATGAAAAGGGGCGACTATTTCGGCGAGATGTCCATGCTTCTCAATGCTCCGAGAACAGCAACCGTAAAGGTATTGGAAGACAACACAAGGATTGTTGTCATTTCACAGGAGAACTTTGAAACTATCCTGAAGGAAAGCCCGGAGGTTGTTCTTGCCATTCTTAAAGAAATGACTTTGAGGCTTAAATTAACAAACGAGAGCACCTGATCTTCGTCAGATACTCATATCAAGCCGGCTTCTATATCCTCAAGGGCTTGCAAATGCAGTCACCGAAGGCGCGCACCCTTACACCTGCGGCATCGGTTTATTGCCGGGTTTATTTATTATTACAGTCTCCGGTGCTGTTTCAATCTGTTTTTCAATGAAAGAGGTTAAAACCTTAAGTTCATCAAGGAATGTCCGGAGGTCGGATTTTGCATACATACCGGTCTTTTTATCAAAGTATGATTTTGCATTCTGTAAGACGGCAACCTTCTTTTTCATAGGCATAGGTTTCTGGTATGCTGGTTTAGGTCTGGCCTTCTTATATGCAGTAAGCATTTTCTCTAATTTTGCATTAGTTACAGACTTTTCCATTATTTCATCAAAGATGGTAAAAAAGTCAGGGCTTCCAAGGTTTGCAGCGAATAAATATCCCTGGGAAACAGGCAGCGTTCCGGCAGCAATTACGTCCTGAATTTTTGGAACCAGTTTTAGAAGTGATAACGAGCTATACAGCGTAGTTATTGACTTTACAGTGATTTTTGCAATTGCTACGACTGTCGTAGCAACTTCCTTCGGCAGGCTTTCCGGCTTCCTGTTATAGCTCACAAGCACACCCATCACCCCGTCCAAATTGTATCCCTTATCAGGATGTTTTATCTGAATATATGCAAATATCTCCTTTGCCTGGTCAATGGGATTTAAATCTTCCCGCTGGAGGTTCTCGGTAAGTTGATAGGCTATGGCTTCTCCTGATTCCTTACCTGTTTCTATTACCCGCACCGGCACGGTTTCAAGTTTCAGTTGTTTGGCTGCCTGATACCGTCTTCCCCCGCAAATCAGAGTATATTTACCGTCCTCCTGAGCCGTTACAATAAGTGGTTCTATGATGCCCCTGTCATTTATTGATTGCATGAGAGATTTGAATGATTCTGATTCGATATTTACATTCGATCTCACCTGTTCCAGCACTGTAATGTTGCTTGTAGGAACATACAAAAACTCCGCACTTACACCAGTCTTCTTCGTTGCCATAATACCCCCTCTTTTGAAATTCAGTGTACGGTTTAATCCCGCTTTACGCGGGACATAGTCGTCAGTGAACAGTCGTAACATATCTACTGCCTTAACCGCTATTCACTATGTCCCGCATTAAGCGGGATTAAACCGAACACCGATCTTGATGCCCATTCAACATAGGATTGCCGTTAAAATAGATATTATGATTTAACTAAGATGTGATTTAATTTTGCTGCCCTGTCCAATGCTGCTTTTTAAATTATGTGTATAAATTGATACATCATTTCAAATGATCTTTTCAAGAAAAAATTTAGATTTTTAATAATTAACTTCGTGGTAAGTTGGTGGACAATCAATGCAACAAGGAAGAAACGACCCTCTCTGCGTGGGGACAGGCACACCCATACACTTGCAGCGCCGTATACCATGTCGATGATTGGGTGCGTCAGCTTTCAGACTAATCTGTCGACGAATATGGGAATGGGTGTGCCTTCTCCCGAGATGACGAAGCAGATAGGCGGCAGGCTCTATGGCTGCGATGCGTGCCAGGACATATGCCCCTTCAACCAGGGCAGATGGACAGGCAGCGAGTAGTTTCCGGGGCTTGACGCGCTAGCTCCATCAATGCGTCCGGAAAATATTATGGAGATGAGCTACGATGAGATTGGGCGCACACTGGCCCCCAAATATTGGTACATAAGACCTGAAAACCTCTGGAAATGGAAACTGAACGCGCTGACCGCGATGATGAACAGTTACAGCAAAAAATATGAAGCACCGATAAAGCTCGGACTCTTTGATCCCAACGAAAACGTGCGCGACTTCGCACATAGCGTCTGCTCGAAGCTCGGAATATCTTTTTAAGGGTGAATGAACGGTGAGGGACACCCTTCGATAATTCAATTCAGAAAGAGTTAGAATAGGATGTCCCTCACCGTTCCCAATATGTTCTGTAGGACGAATCCTGTGGGCTCATTCCTCTTTTTTTTGTTTTCTGAAAAAATCAATTCATCATATATTTAGAAAGCAGGATTTTATCAAGAGGAACATATTGGTTCTCCTTTTCCACCTCAAAAATAAATATTCTCTTGTATTTCAGCAGGTCGTTTTGAAGATATTCTCCTTGTTCGCATAGTGACATTTTTTTAAACCTATCTCTTTCATTTTCAATCCCTGCTCTCAAAATATCTTTTTGATCTTGTTCGATTACATCAATATTAATTTTGACATATTTTTCAAATATCTTTTTTCGCTCTTCGGATGACCCGGCGGCATCGTATTCTTTTAAAATATTCATTAAAAACGCGTTAAGAAAGAGAAGATGATTTTTTTTAGTTTCCAAATATTCCTCTCCACCTGACTTTTCTATTTCGATTAATTCTTTAGCCCTGGCTGCTTTCATAATTTACCCCCTTTTGCTATATGTTTTATATATGGTAACAGTTTTTATGTCCATGAAACAGGTGAGTAAAACCCCCTCAAAAATGGGTTTTTAAAAACCAATAAAATCATCTATTTTTATGATAGCAAAAAGAGTAAGTAAAAAACAAATGTTTTATGCTCGCTAAGTCAATCTGTCCTTCCTGCTATCCACGGAATCAATGTCCTCCAAAGCATTGAAGACTTCAACTGACAATTGGTAGGCCCTCCTTGCAAAATATTTGAAATTGTAGGAAAATGGAGAAAAAGATGGGGTATAAGGAAAACCTTAGCGGGAGAGTTTGTTTACTTACTTAAGATGTCCCCCACTCATACATTCGTTGAAAGGAGTTGAAATGAAATGTATCAATATCCATCATTTGGGCATGTGGGTCGATAACATTGATGAAGCAATCTTTTTTTTCACTGATATAATGGGTTTTAGTTTGTTGACGCGCGGTCCGCGAGGCAGTATCGGACCGGGGGAACGAGCTCTTATCTATGCCGGTGACCAGCAGGTGCTGGAACTGCTGACGGAACCGAATGTCCTGCCGCGTCCAGATTTCCCCGTTCACCCAATAGGCCACGTGGTTGGCGTCCCTCATGTATGTTTCAGGGTAACGGATGTGCCGGCTTGTCGTCAGAGGCTTCAAGTACACGGATATAAAGTTTCGGAGCAATTTCCCGAAACTGGTTTTACACATACCGAATTGGGTTTGCTCCGTTTAATTTACTTTGTAGGCCCTGGAGGAATAGGGTTTGAATTATTTGAATTTGAGGATGAATATCCCCTGTCCTGCTGTAAGAAAATGTGTTCCACTACGTGACCTAAGCCTTCCTCAGCCTTGTAATAATACTTTCTCAACCCCATCCCCCAATTTTGTTTTTTTTCTTCCTGTTATATATTTCCATGCATTCAAGACACACCTCAAAGGCTAACAAAGAAAAAATTTATCAGACTGCCAAAAAATGAGACATTCTACGGGCCTGCTCCAGGTCTTCTTCCGTATCAATACCGGCACCGTCGTAATTGGTTATTAATACCTTAATATCATAGCCGTTTTCCAGAACTCTGAGCTGCTCCAGTGATTCCGCCGCCTCAAGTATGCTCTCTTCCATTTCAACATACTGCTTGAGAAAATAACGCGAAAAGCCATAGATGCCGATGTGTTTATAGATACACCCTGAGTTGCGGGCTCTAAATTGCGGATCTTTAATTTCAATCCTGGAGGAAGACATGGCGTTTCTAAAAAACGGTACGGGAGATCTTGAAAAGTAAAGAGCAAAACCAAATCTGTCAAGGACAACCTTAACGACATTGGGATTCATATAGTCCGCCTCATTATCAATGGGACTACAGAGCGTTGCCATAGTAAGATTTTCCTTTTCCATTGCATAAAACAAAGAATCAATAATATCTGCCCTTATGAAAGGCTCATCACCCTGAAGATTTATAATGATATCCGCTTCCCTGTCTTTGATAGCCTGATAAATCCTGTCTGTGCCACTTTTGCATTCAGGGCTTGTCATTATTACATCTGCATCAAAAGATACTGCTGCATCCTTTATCCTCTCGTCGTCAGTAGCTATAAAAATACTGTCTTTTAATGCCGATTTTAAAGCTCTTTCATATACCCATTGAATAATAGGCTTACCGGAAATCTCCCTGAGTGCTTTACCGGGAAGTCTTGTTGAGGCATATCTTGCGGGAATCACAATAACTTTTTTCATAATGAATGCTCTTTCACTTATTTACCTTGTTTTTTTGTGACCTTTTTACTTCCTGTTCTTCCCAATATTTCTTTAAAAACATCCCTGTATAGCTCTCATCCGTCAGGATTATTTTTTCAGGAGTGCCCCTTACTATAACACGGCCGCCTTTTTCTCCGCCTTCAGGCCCCATATCTATAATGTAGTCGGCGCATTTTATTACATCCATGTTATGCTCTATAACTACTATCGTGTTGCCCCTTTCCACCAGTTCGGAAAGCACATGGAGCAGTTTTTCGATATCTGCAAAATGCAAACCCGTGGTCGGTTCATCGAGTATATAAAGGGTGCTTCCTGTATCCCTTTTTGAAAGTTCCCTTGAAAGTTTGATCCGCTGCGCTTCTCCTCCGGACAACGTGGTTGCTGCCTGACCAAGTCTGATGTAACCCAGGCCTACATCATTGAGAACCTTGAGTTTGCTTTTTATGTGAGGATAGGCATCGAAAAACTCTGTAGCCTGGGTAACGGTCATTTCAAGAACATCGGCAATGCTCTTGCCTTTATATTTAACTTCCAGCGTGTCCATGTTGTATCGTTTGCCTTTACAAACATCGCAGACAATATAGACATCGGGCAGAAACTGCATCTCAATTTTTACAAAACCTTCACCCGTGCAGGTTTCACACCTGCCACCCTTTACATTGAAACTGAACCTGCCTTCTTTGTATCCTCTCATCCGTGACTCAGGCAGCTTGGCAAACAATTCCCTGACATGAGTGAAAATACCGGTATATGTGGCAGGATTGGACCTTGGTGTTCTTCCGATAGGAGACTGATCAATGTCTATGACACGGTCTATTGCTTCATAGCCTGAAATCATGTCCACTTCCCCTGCCCTGTCTTTGGATTTATATAGTTTTTGTTTGAGAAGGGGATAGAGTGTATCTACAAGAAGACTGCTTTTCCCTGATCCTGAAACACCAGTAATACAGGTCAATACACCGAGCGGTATATCCACGTCGATGTTTTTCAGGTTATTCGTCCTTGCACCTTTGATATTAATAAAGGCCTTCGGTATACGCCTCTTTTCCGGTTCCTCTATTCTCATCCTGTCCGATATGTACATGCCTGTTATTGACTCGCTGTGATTTATCAGATCTTTCGGTATACCTTGAAATACAAGATATCCTCCGTTTTCACCGGCACCTGGACCCAGGTCTATCACATAGTCAGATGACATGATTGTATCTTGGTCATGTTCTACCACAATCACTGTATTATCAAGGTCACGGAGTCTTTTAAGCGTTGCAAGGAGTCTTTCGTTATCCCTCTGGTGAAGCCCGATGCTGGGTTCATCGAGAACATACAGCACTCCCGTCAGCCCTGACCCGATCTGTGTTGCAAGGCGTATTCTCTGTGATTCACCGGATGAAAGCGTAGCGGAATTTCTGCTAAGGGTAATGTAATCAAGCCCCACATCAATAAGGAATTTCAAACGGGAAAGGATTTCTTTGAGTATTGTTTTTGCTATTTCCTGCTCTTTTGGTGCAATTACAGGGGCTTGCGTCGCCCCCTCCACCAGCAAAGCTGTCGGAGCCTCCCCTTCTCGCTCACTGTGTGAGCTGCTTAGCCCTTTGACGTCTTGTGCATCGGCTTGCGTCGCCCCCTCCACCAGCAAAGCTGTCGGAGCCTCCCCTTCTCGCTCACTGTGTGAGCTGCTTAGCCCTTTGACGTCTTTGTCGGAGCCTCCCCTTCTCGCTCACTGTGTGAGCTGCTTAGCCCTTTGACGTCTTGTGCATCGGCTTGCGTCGCCCCCTCCACCAGCAAAGCTGTCGGAGCCTCCCCTTCTCGCTCACTGTGTGAGATAGACGCAACTTTTGCAGGAAATTGCTTCCTGGGAACCAATGAACTGAAAAACGTGAGACTTCCGGCAATTGTCATCCTTGCAATATCATCAATGTTCTTATCATTTATCTTTACCCAGAGCATTTCTTTTTTCAGTCGTGCACCATTACAGGACGGACAGGGGATCAGATTGATAAACCTCTCAAGCTTTTCCTTGCCCCAGAAGTCTGCCTTTTCCCACTCACGTTGCAATTCATTAATAACACCTTCATAGGGCCTTTTGACAAAATCCCTTCTGGTGCCTCTGTCATAAAAAAACTCTATTTCCTCCCGGTCTGAACCATAAAGGATTACATCCTGGACATGTTGAGGGAGTTCTTTAAAGGGCGCATTTACATCAATTTTATAATGATTCACCAGAGCTTCGAGAAAGGGCAAAAAATGGACCGGGTTCTTTTCGCCCCAGGGGATAACAGCGCCCTCCCGTAATGAGAGGTCGTGATTAGGAATAATCAGAACAGGATCAAAATACTCCTTTACGCCAAGGCCGGAACATGTTGGACATGCACCATAAGGATTATTGAAAGAGAACATCCGGGGGGCAATTTCCGGATAGCTTATTCCACAGTCCGGGCAGGCAAATTTTTCACTGAATATCTGTATGCCCTTATCCGTCTCTATTTTTACAATCCCCCCTGCCTTATGGAGGGCAAGTTCAACCCCCTCATAGAGTCTTCGCTCAATACCATCACGCAATACAATTCTGTCTACAACAACATCTATTTCATGCTTTTTATTTTTGTTGAGAGCAATTTCCTCTGACAGATCTACAATCTTACCATTGAGCTTTATTTTAGTGAAACCCTGTTTCCTTAACTCGTCTATTTCTTTCCTGTACTCACCTTTTCTACCCCTTACAATTGGTGCAAGGATGTTGATTTTTGTTCCAATACCAAGACAGAGGACACTGTCCACAATCTGGGGAACATGCTGACTCTTTATTTCCTTACCACAGCTATAGCAAAACACATGGCCGATGCGCGCGAAGAGAAGTCGTAAATAGTCATAAATCTCTGTCACAGTGCCGACTGTACTGCGGGGGTTCTTGCTCAATGTCTTCTGCTCGATGCTTATCGCAGGAGACAATCCTTCAATATAATCCACATCGGGCTTGTCCATCAGTTCAAGAAACTGCCGGGCATATGATGAAAGCGATTCTACATATCTCCTCTGACCTTCCGCATATATAGTATCAAAGGCAAGGCTTGACTTGCCGGAACCGCTCGGTCCCGTAATTACAACTATCTTATTCCGCGGAAGTTCCACTTCGATATTTTTGAGATTATGCTGCCGTGCACCTTTGATAGATATCTTATCCACAACCTAACAATGTATCAGATTTTAGTGCTGGAGTAAACAGCCCTGACCAAAAGTCAGCATAGTCAACAAAATGAATATTGAAACAACATTTACACAGGGTTAAAATAACTCACTTTAAAGTGAAAGGATGGGCATGGGAAACAAAGAAACTGTAATGAGCGGAAAAGAATATACAAGCTACAACAGGCAAATAATCTACCCTGAATAACGGCATTGAGGACAAGATAGATGTTGAGGAAAATATCACATCTATCCTTATTTTTCTGTCAGGGGGATAACAAGGTAGTGTTGGATTTACAAAACACCTTACTCGGGATTCAAACCTTGCAGAGGATATAAGCGGATATGATTGAGCAGGCCCGGAGGCATCCGGGCCTGCCTGGCTGGCTTAGAGTTTTACTACGTTTGCCGCTGCCGGACCTTTAGGCCCGCTGACAACTTCAAATGTTACTTCCTGGCCTTCAGAAAGCGATTTAAAACCACTGTCCTGGATGGCTGAATAATGCACAAAAACATCATTTCCATCTTCACCTGTTATAAAACCAAAACCTTTTGACTCGTTAAACCATTTAACAGTTCCTTTTACCATAGGATCAAACCCTCCTTGAATAATATTGAAGAATACGGAACTGTGTTGTGGGTGACTACAAAAAATCAAAGGCAATTTGCGGCCAAAACAACAGGTGCTTCCGAAACTTCAGTTAATAATATCGCACAGGAAAATTGCAAAATCAACTTTATTTTATTCTTTTTTTATTGCCCTACAAGCTCATGCCTCGAGGTTTGCTTAAGAATGATTTCATATTTTTGTTTAGTCTTTGATATTCCGCGGTTTGCCGCGGAATAATTCACTTCTTCAACTGGTATTCAACAGACTGCATCGCACGTTTTACCGCCTCCTGATCACCCAGGTAATAACTTCTGATCGGCGCAAGATCATCCGTAAGTTCGTATACAAGAGGCATTCCGGTAGGGATATTGAGCGAGGTAATTTCATCATCAGGCACATCATCCAGATACTTTACAAGGGCACGGAGACTATTTCCGTGGGCACAGACAATCACATGCCTGCCCTCTGAGATAACCGGCGCTAAAACAGCATCCCAAAAAGGGATAAAACGTTCAACAGCATCCTTCAAACATTCTGTGAAAGGTATTTCCTCGGGTTTCAGGCCGGTATAGATGGAACTCTTGCCGTTATAGCGCGGATCATCAGGCGTAATTGCAGGAGGGCGGATATCGTAACTGCGGCGCCAAAGAAGGGTCTGCTCCATCCCGTATTGTTCGACCATTTCAGCTTTATTAAGACCTTGCAGCGCACCGTAATGGCGTTCGTTGATCCGCCAGCTATTAAAAACAGGAATCCACATAAGATCCATCTCTTCAAGGATGATCCAGAGGGTCTTTATTGCCCGTTTCAGCACGGATGTAAATGCCACATCAAAAACATATCCCTCTTGTTTAAGTATGCGTCCGGCCTGCATTGCTTCCTCTGTGCCTTTCTCTGAGAGCGGCACGTCAGTCCAACCAGTGAAACGATTCTCCATGTTCCAGACACTCTCTCCATGCCGTACAAGTACAAGTTTTTTCATAAAAAGTCTCCTCTTTCAGACCCGATATTTTCCAAACTCCACAAATCTATTCATTTTGGTCGTTCAAAATAGAATTTAAATATAATTTGTAACAGCATCTTTTAATATACCTGCTTAACACAATAACAATATTATGTATAATCAAATGAAATTCCAATGTAGATATTTATCAATTTTCTTATATCGACCAACCTGTTTTCACGTTTTCCATGTTTTCAATAAAAATTGAACAATATCGGCCAAAAAAGATGGTAAGTCGTTTTCAATCACAAGCATGAGGAAGAACCACAATCGATTCACAAAAAAACCAACCTGCTAAAAATCAAGATATTTAATATTTAGTAATTTTATAAAAGTTAATAACTAATTAATATCTGACTTTTATTGTTGATTTTTTATTTAATAATATTATTGATAAAATCAACAATAAATAATATTATACAACTATTAAAAAAATTATGTGCAATAAATCACAAATAATATTTACCATGTACTCTATAAAATACTTATGCAAATCTCCTGTAACTAAATAATCAGGATTGCGTAAAAGAGTGCCGGTAACGGCAGCATTCAAAAATTTATATCATAACGGCACACGCAGCCAGCCGTAACCGGATAATCAAAGACCATATGAAGGAGGAGAGGTATGGACATTTCGAGAAGAAAGTTCCTCATTGGCAGCGGCATTGCAGCAGCCGGACTCGCTATTCCGGGAAAATCTGCCGATGCGAGCAGTTTTGACTCACCGGAACTCAGGACAAAAGGTCTTAAAACAACTACTACCATCTGCCCTTTTTGTGCAGTAGGATGCAGCATGATCGTGCATGCAAAAGACGGTAAAATCGTCAACATTGAAGGAGATGATGCAAGCCCCATCAATCAGGGATCGCTTTGTTCAAAGGGCGGCGCCATGTTCCAGATTGCAAACAACGAAAGGCGCCTTAAAAAGGTAATGTACCGTGCACCAGGTTCTGAAAAATGGGAAGAAAAGTCATGGGATTGGGCTCTTGACAGGATCGCAAAGTTGATGAAAGAAACTCGTGACAGGACATTCAAACAGAAAGAAACCAATAAAAAAGACGGAAAAGAATACAAAATCAACCGTACAGAGGGCATAGCTATCTTTGGCGGCGCAGGCCTCGATAACGAGGAATGCTACCTTGAAAGCAAGTTTGCCCGTTCTATGGGCGTGGTTTACTTAGAACATCAGGCTCGCCTCTGACACTCGTCTACAGTCGCCGGTCTGGCGGCTTCTTTTGGACGGGGCGCAATGACAAATCATTGGAACGACTTGAAAAACAGCGATTGCATTATGGCCATAGGCTGTAACCCTGCCGCAAATCACCCGATCTCTTTTAAATGGATCGAGGCGGCCATGGAGAAAGGGGCAACGCTCATCTCTGTAGACCCACGCTATACCAGGACTTCCTCAAAGGCTGATATTTATGCCCGCACCAGACCTGGAACCGATATTGCATTTCTCGGGGGACTTATCAATTATGCTTTGCAGAACAACCTTATCCATAAAGAGTATGTGAAAGAGTACACAAATGCCTCATTCATCGTTACCGAAGGATATGGTTTTAAGGAGGGGATGTTTGCAAATTGGGATGACCGTGAAAAGGCTTATGATATGAAGTCCTGGGCCTATGCCCTTGACGGATCGGGCAAGACGCGTCGCGACCCGACGTTGTCAGACCCTCGCTGCGTTTTTCAACTCTTAAAGAAACATTACTCACGCTACACTGTCGATATGGTTTGCTCAGTTACCGGCTCAAAAAAAGAAGACTACCTCAAAGTTGCTCAGGCTTTCTGCGGTACAGGAAGACCTGACAAGGCTGGCACCATACTTTATGCTATGGGAATCACCCAGTCCACCCACGGGGTTCAGAATGTGCGCGCCACTGCCCTGCTCCAATTGCTACTCGGCAATGTAGGCATCGCCGGTGGCGGTGTAAACGCAATGCGCGGCGAATCGAATGTTCAGGGCTCTACGGACTATGGCCTTCTCTTCCATGTTCTGCCGGGTTACATAGCATCGCCGGACTTCAGCGATACCTCTCTCGAATCATATATTACAAGATATTTTCCAAAATCTAATGAACCTAAAAGCACAAACTGGTGGCAGAACGGCGGCAAATATATTACAAGCCTCCTCAAAGCATGGTGGGGCGAGAATGCAACTCCTGAAAACGGTTTCTGTTATGATTATATGCCAAAACGAAGCGGCAACTATTCTTATGTCCAGGCCATGCGTAAAATTTTTAAAGGAGAGATTGAAGGCCTGGTTTGTATGGGGATGAACCCTGCCGTAGGCGGACCGAACTCCCTCAAAGCCCGTGAAGGGCTTGGGAAGCTTAAATGGCTCGTCACTGCCGATCTCTGGGAGACTGAAACATCCATTTTCTGGAAACGTCCCGGAGTAAATCCTAAAGACATAAAGACGGAAGTTTTTATGCTGCCTGCAGCTTCGTCTGTGGAAAAAGAGGGAAGTATAAGCAACTCAGGACGATGGGCTCAGTGGCGTTATGCAGCAATAGAACCGCCCGGTGAAGCTAAAAGTGACCTCTGGATCCTTGACCAGTTCCACAAAAAGATAAAAGCCCTTTACAAAAAAGATGGTGGGGTCTTTCCATATCCGATTGTAAAAATGGCCTGGAACTATGGCGACGGTCATGAGCCTGACGTGCACCGGGTAGCAAAAGAAATCAACGGATATTTTACACGCGATACAACCATTAAAGATAAAGACAAAACCCTGGAGTTTAAAACCGGAGATCAGGTGCCTGCCTTTGCCCAGCTCCAGGACGACGGGTCAACAGTGTCAGGCTGCTGGATATATTGCGGGTCATACACAAAAGACGGGAACATGATGGCCAGACGAGACTCCACAGATCTTCCCAACAATCTTGGGATGTATCCGAAGTGGGCATGGTCCTGGCCCGTAAACCGGCGTATCCTTTACAACCGCGCTTCGGTCAATAAGGCCGGCAGTCCTTTTAATCCAAAACGTGCCGTTATAGCCTGGAATGAGGCAGAAAAAAAATGGCAAGGGGATGTGCCCGATGGAGGCGCCCCGCCTGTGGACGATGAAAAAGGAGCCAATCCTTTTATCATGGTTCCCGAAGGTGTTGGTCGCATCTATGCTATTACTATGAAAGACGGACCTTTTCCTGAACACTATGAACCGATAGAAAGTCCGGCCAGGAATCTTCTCTCAAAAGTACAGAACAATCCCTGTGTGGTGTTATCTAACAACGATACTTGCGATATAAACAAATATCCTTTTATCGGCACTACTTACCGAATGACCGAGCACTGGCAAACCGGCGGCATGACACGCAGTCTGCCATGGCTTGTAGAATTGGTTCCGGACATGTTTGTAGAGATAAGTAAATCGCTGGCCCAGACAAAGGGGGTCAAAAACGGCGACCGTGTTCGTGTAAGCACTGAAAGAGGTTCTATTGAGGCATATGCACTGGTTACTTCCCGTCTTAAACCCTTCGTTGTTGACGGAAAACCCATTGAACAGGTAGGAATGCCGTGGCATTTCGGTTACGCCGGTATGGCCACAGGAGACAGCGCCAACGTCCTGACCCCGGAATCATTAAGTCCA
>JAPLKB010000021.1 GCA_026388275.1 Pseudomonadota bacterium | reverse complement strand
TCCATCTGACCCACGAACTGGCCATCTGATAATGACCGTTCACGCCTTGACCGACCTGACCACCCACACAACCTACCTTTTAAGAAACCTATCAAATTGTATTCCCTTTGTCTATTGGTGTCTTGTATAATAGTACGAGACCTTGTGCCAAAAACCTGTATGACATCAGACATCCCCCGCACCTTTTGAGCGATTGTTTTCATTATGGCAACTGTCTCATCTATAACAACGCCTCCAGCTTTAACTGCATCATTTGAGTGTCCCGAGCTTTCTGCAGCTACCGAACAATTTCGTGCTATTTCCGATGATGTGGATGAAAGCTCCTCGGAAGCGACGGCAATAGAATTAATCTGCGCCGCTATCTGATCAAACGCTGTCACAACCTGTTCTATCGCTGCTTGCATTTTATTAGAAGCAGAAGATATCTGGTCACTGTCCTCAGCGACATGGACCATTATTCTCCGCAAGTTGTCAACGAATGTATTAAATCCGGTGCCCATTTCTCCAATTTCATCGCGCGATTCCACGTCTATTTGTACGGTAAGGTTCCCTTTTGTGGCTTCTCCAACGGCTTTCACGGTATTTTCTGTCGTAGAAGTGATAATATTAGCCATAAGAACATTTACAGCAAGGGAGAAAACAGTTGCAATACCTATTATTATGAATGATACAGTTGTGGAATAACCTGCATATAAAACCACCCCAAGTAAAAATAAAAACAGGATAAAAACAGCAGGTGCAACCATAAGTTTTCGAGAGAGCCTCATATTAGCAAATATTTTTGTCATACCTTCCTCCCCTTCTTTCTTGGTTTAAATCAACAGCAATTTTGTTTCAATTCTTACGTATATAGGAATATCTTTTGATATAGTACAATATTGTCTTTCTGTCATGCGGCATATAAGTTTTATCGGTAAATTAGATATCCTCTTAAATAAAAAAGATATAGTTTCGTTAAAAAAGTTAAGGATTTATGAAAAAGTACCTTCTTTTGTTGTATGTGTAGGGATATTCCCCGCAGCCAACGCGGCGGGGTTGTTGATTTGATATTATCGCATCAGCGCCAGCATATCCCTTATTGCTTTGTCCAGTCCGACAAAAACTGCCCTTGCAATTATACTGTGGCCGATGCTCAGTTCGTCGATATCCCGTATCGCAACTATTTCCTTTACATTATGATAATGCAGACCGTGTCCTGCATTTACGCCTAACCCTAATTCTTTTCCTCTTTTTGCAGCATTAACCACCTTTCTTAATTCCTTCTCGTGTATTACTTCATTTTTAGCATCACTATAAGCGCCGGTATGTATCTCAATCATATCCGCCCCTATTTTGTGTGCTTCCAGAATCTGTTCTTCTTCCGGGTCGATAAAAAGACTTACTTTAATCCCTTTTTCCTTTGCACCGGCGATAACACCTTTGAGTTTTTCGGAAAGACCGACCGCATCAAGTCCGCCTTCTG
Organism: Pseudomonadota bacterium; assembly: GCA_026388275.1. Lineage (NCBI taxonomy): Bacteria > Pseudomonadati > Pseudomonadota > Pseudomonadota bacterium. Next base: position 67,230 of record JAPLKB010000021.1, on the reverse strand, counting down.
TTGTTAGTTCTTCCCTTTTTTCAGGAACAAGCGTTATCATATCAGGCCTTACGTTCCTTGCTATGTTCACCATTTCCGCAGTGGCAGCCATTTCAAGGTTCAGTTTTGTTTTTACTGTCTCTCTTAAAATAGTCAGGTCCCTGTCTTTAATATGACGTCTGTCTTCCCGTAAATGTATTATAATCCCTGAAGCGCCTGCCGTCTCTGCCAGACCTGCAGCAAAAACAGGATCAGGATAATTTGTTCCTCTTGCCTCCCGTAATGTTGCTACATGATCAATATTCACCATCAGTTTTTGCATTCCATCCCTCCGAAAAGTATCATTAATTATATAATATAGTGTTTTTTTACCTGTCCTAATTTCTCCTAAGGATGACCTTAACTATATCGGGTTTAACTTTCCTTATTATCAAATTTTTAGCATCTAATGGAACATCAATTGTTTCTTCTACAGATATAAAGTTGCCATCCACCGGAATAGTTTCAATAGACTCAATGTTTTTCAGTGCATTTCCTGAACCTTCTACATTCACATAACGGGGAGTCCAGGATTTTATACTATACATGCCAATCCATTTTTTTTCCAATTTTACAATTGTTTTCAATGTTTTTTCTATGGTCCCATCAATCTCTATAACAATATAGTCAGGTTTGACCTCCTCGACTTGAATACCTTTTGGTGCACGGACATTGTTTTTTTGCAGATCATAGACATATCGTCCTTCTTTCACGTTTGACAGGTCAAGCGATATCCCTATGTCGCGGGCACGAATATCTTTGAGCATCGATACCGGACCGTTAAGCGTAACAAGCACTTCGTCAGTATCCATCTTGCTTACAATAAGATCCCTGCTCAATTTGTCGGCAGAAACCCGTACTGAGATGCTCATTTTTGATACTCCCATATAGGAAACGGCAAGCCACAGCATTGAGGCAAGAACCAGAGAGAGGGTTTTGAGCTTGAAGTCTTTAAGTATATATTTGGTTATGAAGTTCATCATAGTCTTTATTCCTGGAGCATTATCAATGACCCGTCATATGCATAAGAAAATGACCGTTCATATTAAAAGTTTCTTCAACACTTTTTTTAATTCATCACCGTCGATTTTTGTGAATATCTCGCCTTTATAGGCATACGAAATCCATCCCTTCTCTTCAGAAACTACTACGGCAACAGCATCTGTAATCTCTGTTATACCGACAGCAGCCCTGTGTCTCGTGCCGAATGCTTTATCGAGCCCATCCTTTAATGTCAGCGGAAGGATACAGCTTGCGGCTCTGATCTTGCCCTCTCTGATTATCAACGCACCGTCATGTAGAGGAGATGTCTGCTGGAAAATGCTCAATATAAGTTCTGTATTTACACTTGCATCCATCTTTATGCCAATCTCCATGAATTCTTCAAGTCCTATTTCGCGTTCAAGAACAATCAGTGCCCCTGTTTTTCTTTTACCCATAATTATGCATGCATTGGAAAGCTCATCGTAAAACATAGTTTCTTCAACATATGTAATATTTTTAAAGAAAGGGCTTCTTCCGAGAGCTATGAGCATCCTTCTTATGTCGTTTTGAAATATTACAACAATAACAAGTATTATTGAACCGACAAAGTTGTTAAGAATCCATCCAAGCGTGAAAAGCTCAAGCTTCTTTGAGAAATAAAAGACAAAGAAGATAATGATAAAACCTATAATGAGCTGTATTGCCCTTGTTCCCTTTATCAGCAGGAATGTCCGGTAAAGAATCGTGGAAACGATCAAAATGTCTAAAATATCCTGCCAGCGAATTGTTGGTATCATACTTTACATCCTTTAAGCTTCAGGGGATAAGACAGTCAGCATTTTAACGGCTATGAACTCATTATTGCAGAAACAAGCTTCACAACCTTTTTTGTCTTTTTCACATCATGGACCCTGACGATATTTGCCCCGTTCCAGACTGATATGGCAACACTTGCAAGCGTACCTTCGACCCTTTCCTGGAGCGGAGAATCCGTAACATGTCCGATGAAAGACTTCATTGATGTTCCCACAAGGATTGGTCTGCACAGCTCCCTGAAGTCACTGAGTTGCTTGATGATTTTCAGATTATCTTCAACCCTTTTACCGAAGCCGATACCCGGGTCAATAATAATATGTTCTTCATTAACTCCATGATTCCGAGCGAAAGCTATCCTTTCAATGAAGAATGACTTTATCTCAGACATAACATCTTCATACCGGGGGTTTTGCTGCATATCCTTCGGTGTTCCCTTTATGTGCATGATAACCGCATACATGTTAAGTTTACCGACAGTTTCCGCCATATCCGGATCAAACATGAATCCGCTTATGTCGTTTACGATATCGGCTCCGGCCAGACGAGCTTCCTCAACAACCTGAGCTTTATTAGTGTCTATGGATATAATGATATCAGATTGAGATCGTATGTTTTCTATGACAGGTATAACCCTTTTCAATTCATCATCAACGGAAATAAGTTCTGAAAAAGGTCTTGTGGATTCCCCCCCTACATCTATAATATCCGCCCCATCTTCAATCATTTGCAGGGCTTGTTTTACCGCATCTTCTGTTTTGTAATACATGCCCCCATCATAGAAGGAATCAGGGGTAATATTTAAAATCCCCATTATGAGAGGGCTGCCGTTAAGCTGTATCTCCCTGACCATGTTTGCTTTCCCTGATTATCACGTCCAGTTCCTGTCCGTCAAGTGCTTCCTTTTCTAAAAGGCTGTTGGCAATATTGTTCAGGGCAACTATGTTTTTAACGAGTATTCCCTTTGCCCTCTCATGGCAGTTGCCTATAATCCTCCGCAGTTCTTCGTCTATCTCCTGCGCTGTATTTTCGCTGAAGTCTCTATGACGGCCGATTTCCTTGCCGAGAAAGATATGCTCTTCGTCCTTCCCATAGCTTAACGGTCCCAGCTTTTCACTCATACCCCATTCACACACCATCTTTCTTGCTATCTTTGTTGCCCTTTCGATGTCGTTTCCTGCACCTGTTGTAGAATGATTTAAAATAATCTCTTCTGCTACCCTTCCGCCAAGCAGGATAGTAATATTATCGAGAAGATATACTTTTGAGTATGTATGTCTTTCGTCTATGGGCAACTGCTGTGTGAGACCCAATGCCATGCCTCTCGGAATAATAGTTACTTTGTGTATAGGGTCGGAATTAGGGATCATCTTAGCTACAAGGGCGTGTCCGGCTTCATGATATGCAGTGTTTTTCCTTTCCTGCAAGGGTATTATCATGCTTTTTCTTTCAACACCCATGAGCACTTTATCTTTTGCATGCTCAAAATCATCCATTTCAATTTCTTTTTTGTTTTTTCGTGCAGCGATAAGAGCTGCTTCATTAACGAGATTTTCAAGGTCTGCACCGGAAAATCCCGGTGTTCCTCTTGCAATAATGGAAAGGTCAATATTGGCAGCAAGTAGCGTTTTGCGTGAATGTACTTTAAGAATCGCTTCTCTCCCCTTTACATCAGGGATGGATACGACGATCTGTCTGTCGAATCTTCCCGGTCTTAAAAGCGCAGGGTCAAGAACATCGGGTCTGTTCGTTGCAGACATAACAATAACACCTTCATTTGACTCAAATCCGTCCATCTCAACAAGGAGCTGGTTCAATGTCTGCTCTCTTTCGTCATGTCCTCCGCCTAGGCCTGCACCCCTGTGTCTGCCCACCGCATCTATCTCATCAATGAATATTATGCAGGGTGCGTTCTTTTTCCCTTGGTTGAAGAGGTCGCGTACACGTGAAGCGCCCACGCCGACAAACATCTCGACAAAATCAGAACCGCTTATGCTGAAAAACGGTACATTAGCCTCTCCTGCAATTGCCCTTGCAAGGAGTGTTTTTCCGGTGCCAGGAGAACCGACAAGAAGCACACCTTTAGGGATTCTCCCACCGAGTTTTGTAAATTTTTTAGGATCAACCAGAAATTCTATGATCTCCTGTAGCTCTTCTTTCGCCTCTTCAACGCCTGCAACATCCTGAAATGTTGCCTTGTTATCTTTGTTTGTAAACAACCTTGCTTTGCTCTTGCCGAAGGACATTGCTTTGCCTCCGCCCGCCTGCATCTGTCTCATAAAAAAGATCCAGACGCCTATAAGAAGAAGCATAGGGAACCAGGATATGAAAATATTTTGCCACATGCCTGATTCTTCATCCGGTTTTGCATTGATTTTGACGCTGTGTTGTCTGAGAATTTTAACAAGTTCAGGATCATCAGGGGCATAGCTTTTAAACTCTTTTCCATCTTTATAGGCACCAACAATGTTTTTTCCCTGAATTGTTACGGAAATGATTTTGTCCGATTGCACAGCCTCGACAAAGTCACTGAAAATAACCGTATCATAAGCTTTTTTTGGTTTATAATAGATGTTAAAGATAAAAAGACCAAGCAATACAATAAATAGCCAGATAAAAATGTTTTTGTTCACAGGGTTCATATTTACGTTTTTTGACATACATTTTATTAACATAAAACCCTTATACTATCAATCAATTTAGCGATTTATTTAAAGGGTGGTTAAGTTTTGCTTGACTTAAACAGCTTAATATATTAATTTAGACAAATTCTTTGCAGGATAATAACTATGAAAACATTTTTTCCAAAAACTGATGAGATTTTAAGAAACTGGTATCTGGTAAACGCAGAAGACCTTACATTGGGTAGACTGGCAGTAAAGTTGGCAACTATTCTGAGAGGAAAAAACAAACCGAACTTTACTCCGCACACGGACACAGGCGATTTTGTTGTTGTCATAAATGCGGAAAAAGTGAAGCTTACCGGTAATAAGTTGTCTCAAAAAATGTATATGAGACACAGCGGCTACCCGGGTGGTTTGACAACTGTAAATGCAAGGACAATGCTGAGCAAAAAACCTGAAGACGTTATTACCTTGGCAGTAAAAGGCATGCTCCCGAAAAACATTCTTGGAAGACAGATGCTGAAAAAACTGAAGGTTTATAAAGGTAATGTACATCCCCACAAAGCCCAGATGCCAAAGGAACTGGAATTAAAGGAGGTAAAAGGTGCCTGAAAAAAGGTACTACGCTACCGGCAAGAGAAAGACTGCTGTCGCAAGAGTGTGGTTAAAACAAGGTGTAGGCAACTTTATCATAAACGGGAGAACCCTCGATAATTATTTTCCCGTTGAAGGTCTGAGAATCATGGTAAATAAACCATTGGTGATAACAGGCCATACAGGGAAGTTTGATGTTGTTGCAAATATATACGGCGGAGGCATCCCTGCCCAGGCATGGGCTTTAGGCCATGGAATTGCAAAAGCCTTGCTCGAATTCAACAGCAATCTCAGAGCGACCCTGAAGAAACAAGGACTTATAACAAGAGACCCGAGGGCAAAAGAGAGAAAGAAGTACGGTAAAAAGGCGGCAAGGGCAAGTTTCCAATTCTCTAAGAGATAATATTCTTACATGCTGAAAGTCGGTATTATAGGTGCCACTGGATATACAGGGGCAACCCTTATATCGTTGCTACTGACACACCCTGAAGTAAAAATCACGCTTATCACTTCGAATACATACAAAGGGGAAAAGATATCCAATGTTTTCCCTGTGTTTAAAGGAGTGTTTGAGGAAGCGCTTGTTCCTACAGATGAAGATCATCGTGGTAAATGTGATGTCTATTTTCTGGGCTTGCCCCATGGTACATCAATGGAGACTGCAGCGCACCTTTATGATGACAAATCTATCATTATTGATTTAAGTGCTGATTTCAGATTCGAAAATGTCAGCCTTTATGAAAGTGTATATGTAAAGCATACCGCACAAAATCTCATTGAAAAAGCCGTATTCGGTCTCCCGGAGCTTTACCGTGATAAGATACGGAATGCCAAGGTTGTCGGCAATCCCGGTTGTTATCCGACTTCTGCCATCCTGGCGCTTTACCCTCTTTTAAAAAGAGGTCTTTTAACCGGCGACATCTTTGTTGACTCAAAGTCCGGTGTGAGCGGAGCCGGCAGGGATGCAAAACCCGGAAGTCTTTTCTGCGAGGTGTCGGAAGGCTTCAGGGCTTATAATATAGGAACACATCGCCATGAACCGGAGATACAGAAAGAAGTAAGCAAGCTGCAGCCGTTAAAGGTCATGTTCACACCCCACCTCCTGCCGATGAACAGGGGTATTCTTTCAACAACTTACACCAGGCTTAAAACACCTGCGACAACAAAGGACATTCTTGACCTTTATCAGGAAACATATAATGAAGAGCCTTTTGTACGCATTATGGACGAAGGGCAATATCCTGATACACGGAATACCAGATATTCAAATTACTGCGATATAGGGCTCAAAGCCTTTGATGACGGAAGAATCATTATTATTTCCACAATAGACAACCTTATTAAAGGAGCATCAGGCCAGGCAGTTCAAAACATGAATATTGTCCTTGGCATAGAAGAAACCACTGCCCTGAAAGGCATACCTCAGTATCCGTAACAACTGACAGACTATAATCTGTTTCAGTGCTTCGAGCACTTTACAAATAAATTTATTTCTGAGATACTGTTTATATTAGATACTATTTATATATTGTTTTATAAGGAGTGTTATTTGGTTTCAAAAAAGATTAAAAGAGGTAGGGAGGCCATGTCTGACAAACTGGATATAATTATTGTGGATGATGATCCGGATATATGCAGTGTCATTAAGGAAATTATAGAGAGATTTTATACCTGGGGTGATGTTATTTTTTTTACAGATACTGATGAAGCAATCTCTTATTGTCGAAATATGAAGGCAGGAGTCGCAATTTTTATCCTGGATGTTTTTATGGGGCATGAGACTGGATTCGGTTTTCTGGATGAGATTATTGACAAATTTCCCATGGCTTACGAGGACACCATTATTATGACCGGCAATGCCAGCGATGATGTGGTGAACATGTGCGTTGCCTCTGATATAACTTATCTCATAGAAAAACCCATAAAGGCTTATACATTGCAGTTAGCAATCAGAGCAATTATTGCAAAATACCTGCGATTTGCAAAAAGACTCCTTCAGGACCCTGCATTAGCTGAAAGTATTGCAGGATTTTAATACAAAGTCGCCTTCGTTTATCCATCTTTATTGTCTGTTTCCCTTGTTGTATTCCCTGACGTATTGGCAGTAATCCAGAGTACCGGCGATGCAGAATCTATATCGAGAAAGTGTTCTTAATTTTAGAGCAACACACCGTATTCAGCCGATTGCAGCTTAGATATTATCATTCCTCGTCCATTCCATGCCTCACCGCTTCACACTCATTTATTACCATTTTATCAACTCATAGATCTTTTTATCACCGGATTGTTCACTAAACCGGACAAGGTTATTTAAGATAAACATAAAACTATTAACAGAAAGGAGAAAATATCATGAATAGTTTTTTTCACAATTTATTGGTTGGGCTTTACGGAGCAGTGTGCCTGGTTTTTATGGCAGCAATATTGCCGGTGTATGCTGTCGAAAAACCTGAGGATATGGACCTCCAGGCATTATCCGCTCAAATAGTTCAATTGCAGCAACGACTTGACCAAAATCATTCCGATTATGAAGCCCTCCAGGGTATCGGAATAGCCTATCATGCCATGGCCATGAAAGATTCCAAGGCTTATGCCAAAAAGGCAGTCCAATTTCTTGAACTGGCCCATGAAAAGAAATCTGATGATAATCTGGTGCTATGTTACCTCGGCAGCGCTTATATTTCTTTGGCCAAGGCTGAATCCATTCAAAAGGAGAAATGATATGGCTTTAATCGAAATGCAGAATATAAAAAAGGACTACTTCTTGGGTGAAACCATAGTGCATGCCCTTCAGGGGATCGACTTAGAAATAGATAAGGGAGAATTTGTTGCCATATGGGGGCCATCAGGCTCCGGCAAGACCACGCTTCTTAACCTTATCGGCGCCATCGATGAACCGACAGAAGGTGCCCTTGCCATTGCCGGAACAGATGTCCACTCTCTCTCAGACAACAAAAAAAGTGAACTTCGCAATGAAAAGATCGGCTACATCTTTCAGGGCTTTAACCTCGTCCCTGTACTCTCCGCATTAGAGAATGTCATGCTTCCTCTCCAGATAAAAGGGGCCTCTACCAAAGAAGCAAAAGAAAAGGCACTATACTGTCTTCAGGAAGTTGGACTCAACGAGTTTATCAATCACCGTCCCGCTAAGATGTCAGGAGGACAACAACAGCGGGTAGCTATAGCGCGGGCACTCGTAAATGATCCTTCTTTGGTGATTGCCGATGAACCTACAGCCAATCTCGATTCTGAAACGGCCCGTATGATCATTTCCATCATGCGTGGTCTTAACGAAAAGGACGCCATTACCTTCATCTTCTCTACCCACGACCAACGGTTGCTCGATCGGGTAAAACGGCTTATCCGTCTCGAAGACGGGCGGATTGTCGATGGAGGCAACCCATTTACGGAAGCAGACGTGAGCCCCGGTGCATATAGCGTAAGTGCTTTAAATAGCTCACTCGGTGAGCCGGGTACCCGCTTGCGGGTGCGGGAGGCTCCGACAGCTTTGCTGGTGGAGGGGGCGACGCAAGCCACAGCGCAAATGACTGTCGATGCGTTAAATAGCTCACACGGTGAGCGAGAAGGGGAGGCCGGGGCACCCACTACAGTGGGTCGAGATTTGCTGGTGGAGGGGGCGACGCAAGCCACAGCAAACATAGATGTCGATGCGTTAAATAGCTCACACGGTGAGAGAGAAGGGGAGGCTCCGACAGCTCTGCTGGTGGAGGGGGCGACGCAAGCCCCATTAACCAATGGAGGTACACAGTCATGATGAAATGGATAAGACTTGCCTTACGTAATATCCTGAGAAACAAACGCCGCTCTCTCGTGACGCTTCTTGCCATAGCCGTGGGTTTTGCTGCGATAAGCCTATTTCGCGGATATGCCAGCAACATGTATTCCGGGTTAAAGATAATGGCTATCCGGGGAGAGGGTCTCGGCCATCTCACAATCTTTAAATCAGGATGGTTAGAGAAAGGAAAACTGGACCCGGAAAAGTACATGTTTTCAAAAGAGGAGATCGAAAGAATATCGAAACTTGTTACCGATGAAAGCGAGGTTGTTCTGGCAACACCTCAGATCAATTTATCCGGTATTGTGTCAAACGGGACAGTATCCACTATATTCATAGCTCAGGGCGTTATCCCACAGGATGACAGAACTATCAAAGGGTCCTGGTCAGCCTTCAGACCGATTAAGGGCGAAGGATTAAACGAAAAGAAATTATTCGGAGTGGAGATGTCTCAGGATCTGGCCAGGTTTTTAAATCTGATACCGGGTAAAGACGGTGTTGTCATGGCCCCAACCCTTGGCGGCCAGATGAACGCACTGGATATTCACGTATCAGGCGTATACGATACGGGCTCGGATGCCACCAACGACAAGTATATGCGTCTATCCTTCAATTTTGCCCAGTCCCTTCTGGACACGCAGAAGGCTGACAGAATCGTGGTGCTCCTGGATGACACGGAGAAGACCGAGAAGATGCGCACCCTGCTTATGGCTAAGCTCACGGGTGCCGGCATTGCATGTGAGATAAAGACATGGAATGAACTATCCCTTTTCTATTCCAAGGTAAGAGGGATGATCGATATGATGTTCCTCTTCATATTCTGTATCGTCCTCGTCATTGTGGTGATGAGCACAGTCAATACCATGGGCATGGCGGTTCTGGAGAGAACAAGAGAGATCGGGACTTTAAGAGCTTTGGGGCTTAAACGAAGGGGTATATCAATGCTTTTTGCACTTGAAGGGTGTCTGTTGGGCATCCTTGGCAGCCTCATAGGGGCTGTGCTGCATACCGGTGTGTGGACAATTATTCGGGCCATAGGCCCCACCTATACACCACCTGGTGTTTCCACGCCTGTACCGTTGACGGTGAGTTTTGTGCCTCAAACCCTGGTTTTGCTTGCGATCTGTCTTGTTATTCTTTCCCTCATCGCCGCCATTGTTCCGGTGAGACGTGCAGCCCGGCAGAACATTGTAAACGCACTGGGACACACTTAAGATATATGAAGGTAAAACAAGAGGAGGCAGGATGAAAAGAATAAAGATGAATTGTAAACAGGTTAGAAAATACGTGGTAATTTTGGCATGTGTCTTAGCAATTTCCTTAGGTTTTGGCTTTCCAGCAACATATGCCATGACCCCTGAGGAGATACTCAAAAAATCCGATGAGGCCCGCGGCAATGCAGACGGTATAGAGTGGGAGATTGCCATGAATTCCATAGAATCCGGTCGTGAGCAGCAAAGAACCATCAGGGTCAGTGCCCGCAGCTTCAATTCTCTGGCAGAATTTCTCGCCCCGGCGAATGTAAAAGGGCAGAAGATGCTTATGGTGGATCGCAATATGTGGTTTGCAAAACCTGGTCTCTCGAAAGCTGTCCCCATCTCTCCGAGACAGAAACTCCTGGGTGGTGCTGCTAATGGTGATATAGCTTCAACGAATTATGCCGGTGACTACAAGATCAGTCATACCTCGGAGGGCACGGTAAACAAGGAACCATGCTATCTCTTTGACCTTACGGCAATCGATAAAAAGGCCACTTATGACAGCATCAAATACTGGATATCCAAAGAACGTCTTGTTGGAGTAAAGGCTGAATTCTATACCGTATCAGGGAAGATGTTCAAGACCGCTGCCTTTGAATACAACAACAGCATCAGCATCGAGGGCGAGGCTCGCCCCTTTATCTCCAGAATGGTAATTACGAGCGCCATTATAAAGGAGGATGTAACCACCATGAGCTTTCGGAAAGTTTCTTTCAAAAAAATTCCTGACTCGATGTTCAATCTGAACCTTCTGGTGAAATAGGACTGACAGGATGAGACTTCATATATCAAATAAGACGCATTTTCTTACGGTAGCCTTAGTATTAATGGCAGTTTTGATATGGCCGGGGTCAGGATTCGCCGATGCAGATACAGAATCTGCCAAAACCGGGAAAACCTTTGCCGAACAATTTGCCTTGGAATTCAGAATTCTCACATATGGAATTATCCAGGAGCCTTCCTATTCTACACAAAATCCGGGGAATAACTTCCTGCAGTTGCCCCGTTATCTTGGTGATATGGAACTGAGGCCCGATCTGAGGTTCAACAGGGATTCTCTGGAGCTTATGGCCAAACCGAGAATGAGGCTTGAATACAGCGCCTGGACAGGCGCCGGTATGCGTGAGCAGGGATCGAAGTGGGATGACGACTGGTATGTCAATGAGTGGCTGGCCCGGGTGAAGGTCCGGGAAAACCTCTTCGTCTCCTATGGACGGGAAAATCTTCAGTGGGGACCCTCTTTTCTTTTTTCTCCCTCGAATCCATTCTTTCCTGACAATGGCCGCCGCAACCCCTATCTCGAAGTGCCGGGTTCTGATTTTGCCCGGTTTGTCTGGATTCCCGAGAGCTCCTGGACATTCTCCTTTATTGCCAATATTGAAGAGGGACGCAACAAGCCTGTAGGCCCCGACCCCTTTGAAAAAATTTATGCTGCAAAGATCGACTATACAGGCAGGGAAAATTATGCCTCTCTGATCCTCTCTCATAAGGAACATACCGGGAGTACGATAGGCTTTATGGGTGGATGGACATTAACGGATGCTGTTCTTCTTTATGCAGAGGGCGCGATAACTGAGGGCAGCAGGTCCCTCTATCCGGAAAGAGACCGCTCTTTCTTTGGATCGTCCATGCAGCAGATCTATAAGGACAGCATTGCTCTAAAACCGGTCCTCCTTGCAGGAGGTTCCTACACCTTTGACTCAAAGGGAACCCTGACGCTTGAATATGCATACAACGGCCAGGGATACAACGATGCTCAGGCGGACACCTATTACGCCTTGAGACGCAGTGCGGGAAATTCTCTGGGTTCAGGCAACATGATGACAGGACTCTCGCAAATGACACTTGGTCAAACAGCCAATACGGGACTTAAGTTTCTGCGAAGGAATTACCTCCTGTTCCAGTATGTTCAGAACAATATCAAAAACGTTATTGACTTGACTTTGCGGTGGACTCAAAACCTCGACGATGCCTCTTGTCAATTTACCACGCTTGTGACATACTATCTTGGTAATCATATGGAACTTTTTTCTGTGGGCTCCATAAATGGAGGCGGTAAAAATACGGAGTTCGGAAGTATCCTCGATTATCAGTTGATGATGGGGATAAAGTATACGTTTTGAGGAAGGAATGATCACCAAGCCAAATATTGATCTAACGGCACCCCGCATTAAAGACCGTCATGATGTCAGGCACATACTCCTGGATTATCTTTATACAATCATCATATCCCTTGTGATCGCTGCATTTCTCAGCATAATCGGCATCTCAAAACCGTTTCTTGTTAATCTTGTCATGTCCCTGTCCTTTGGGATATCAATCTGCACTCTCGCCGTTTTGCTGTTCAGGCTCATCAATCCGGAACTGGACAAGGCCTTATCAATAATTCTCATACTAATAGCCAGTGTTGTCGGTGGAATGATAGTAGGTTCCTATGTGGGTCATTTTATACTCCGACGCTTTTTCCCTTTCATGATAAGTACGGACGACACCCATGTTCTCAAGACCTTTGTCATGGCCCTTTTTTTTGGTGGCACAGCCTGCTATTTCTTTTATTCCAGTGCGCGGTTAAAATCCATCAGGGAAGCTGTGGAAAAAGAAAAGTTCAATCGTCTCGCAAGCGAAAAGGCGGTTCTTGAGTACAACCTGAAGCTGCTCCAGGCACAGATTGAGCCACATTTCCTCTTCAACACCCTTTCCAATGTTTTAAGCCTTATAGATACAGAGCCGGCCAAGGGTAAGTCCATGCTGATGGACCTAATCAGTTATCTTCGCACATCTCTATCAAGGACGCTGCCTGAGACAACTACGCTGGATCAGGAAATAAGCAGTATTAAGGCCTATCTAAATATCCAGCAAATCAGGATGGGTGAGAGGCTGAGTTTTGTGATTGATGTTCCCGATGAAATCAGAGAATATCCCTTGCCCCCTATGCTGCTTCAGCCTCTGGTTGAGAATGCAATAAAGCACGGCCTTGAACCGAGCATTGAGGGCGGAAAAATATCGATTAAAGCTGTGGAAGAAAATAACCTGATAAGGATAGAGGTACTGGACACAGGAGCCGGGTTTTCATCCGGAAATGAAGCCGGGGTAGGCATCAGAAATGTGAGTGAGCGCATCAGGCTGCTTTATGGCCAGGCAGGTCGTTTAATATTAGAAGAGAACAAACCGAATGGCGTAAAGGCTATCATCGAGGTGCCGAAGCATGACGTATAAAGCTATCATTGCCGATGATGAAAAAGAGTTGAGGGTATATCTCAGATCGATATTATCGGAGGTTTGGCCTGAGCTTGTGATCTGCGGCGAGGCCAAAAACGGCAATGAAACCCTTGCTTTGGTGGAATCAATGAAACCACAGATCGCCTTCCTTGATATCAAAATGCCGGGTCTTTCAGGCATGGAGGTGGCAAAAAAGATCGCAAACATCTGCCGCATTGTATTTGTAACTGCCTATGACCAGTATGCAGTAGAAGCGTTTGAGCGGGAGGCTGTTGATTATCTCCTTAAGCCTGTGTCAAAGGACAGGCTGGTTCAGACCGTTGAGCGCCTCAAGAATCAACTGAATGCCTCCGTTGAACCACCGGATGGGCTTGCCGACGTTGTTGAGCAAATTATCTCAAGGCTGCCGGACAGAAGGGGCATGGAATTTCTGCGCTGGATCAGAACGCAGCATAAAGATACAATCCGTCTCATACCGGTGGATGAGGTGGACTATTTCAGTGCCGAGGATAAATATACACTGGTAATGACGAAAGAAGGGGAATCCCTTATTAAAAAAAGCATTAAAGAGCTGGTACAGGAACTCGATCCCGGTCAATTCTGGCAGATACACCGGGGAACTATTGTAAATGTTGCAAGAATAGACAAAGTGAGCCGTTCAATTACAGGACGGGGTATGCTGAAGCTCAAAGAAAGACCCGAACTTCTTACTGTCAGCCGCAACTACCTGCATCTTTTCAGACAAATGTGAAGTATTTAGCGACGTGAGTCCCGGAAAAGAGTTTGTCATGTCCTTATAAAATAAATCTTTATTTAGCCCCTTTCTTTTGCCATCCTGTAAAGCCTTACCTGATGCTATTGTGCGCTTTGTGAAAATTAGATTATCTATAACTTTGCGATATTTCAAAACAAATACCACTATGGGTACAAGGGGGTTTATTTTGTATGACAAAATTATAAAGCCTGTAATTTCAAGGATATTTCTACAACAGGCAACATAGGGAGGTATGGTATAACATCGAATCATTCTAAGATGTTACAGGCAGGTTTACGTAACTTTTAAACATGTTATGAACATGATTTGTGGAAAAGTATTATTGAAGGTGTTGATATTGTACGAGAAAGCAGGATGCCGGTAGTCCATGATCCCGGATGCGAGCAAATTTTGCCGTCTTAAGCGCAATGAGCGTGTTTGCCGGGGATAAACACGACGCCGATACTTAATCTTAATGGAAAATATGGGATAATATATTATAGCCGGTGATTCCTTGATGATTTGAGCATTACTTTTTCTGCTATAACCAATACAGGTTCTAAAAAGTTATAAACACTTTATTTATAATAGATTGGCTGGCTTACGCTAAAGCTTTAACTCCAGGTTTATCATATCTCCCATGCGGAATTTCATCTTTTCAAAGAATTTAAGTAAATCCCAATCTTTCCAACTGACAAAAATATATATATTGTTTACCCCTACCTTCTTGAATATAGAAAACATTTCTTTAAAAAGAAGCTGGGCAATCCCCCTTTTCTGATATTTCTTTGCTACACCGAAAGCATCTATCCACGCTGTATTATCCGGTGTTCCACATTCCCATGTGCTTACTTTTCCCGAAATAAAACCGACTAAATTGCCGTCAATCTCTGCTGCCAGCGAGGGTACACCTGAGGTCTCTGCTCTTTCGAGTTTCTGTTCCCAGTATTCTATTCTTTTTATACCAAGCAGGGAGTAGTCAATCTTTGACACTTCATCAAGATCTCTCAACGTTAAGATCCTTAACTTAACAGGTTCAACGGGATCCATACCATTGACCTCCTTCCGGTACATTTAATATGCTATGAAGTATAGCAAAGGAAAACTGCTTGTCAATGTGTTTAGCATTTATTCTCTAAGGAAATTAAGAGATTATTGTCATAAATGTGTTTGACTTATATAGTACCTACAAAATCAGACCAATCTGTGCTATACTTACATGCATGAAGACAATATGTACTAATAGAAAAGCTTACCATGAGTTCCATATTGAGGACAAATTTGAGACAGGCCTTGTTCTGACAGGAACAGAAGTAAAATCTCTGCGCGAGGGTAAGGCGAACCTGAAGGACAGTTATGCAAAGATAAAAGATGGTGAGCTTTTTCTGGTAAATGCCCATATAAGTCCATATTCATGCGGGAACATATACAACCATGAACCGAAAAGAGAACGGAAGCTGCTGCTGCACAAGAGGGAAATCTCGAAGCTTTTCGGGAAAGTAAAGGAGAGGGGCTTTACGCTGGTGCCTTTGTCCATGTATTTTAACAACAGGAATATGGTAAAGTTGGAGCTTGCACTTGCTAAGGGTAAAACCTTATACGACAAGAGGGAAAGCATAAAGAGGAAAGACGAAAAAAGGGTCGCTGAAAGGGAACTGAGGTCGAGATGATTTTCTATTTCGGATTAAGAATGTTCGGTTGCTCTGGACCCCGGCTATTGATTTATGAACAATATATAAAGGGGGCGATTGGCTTCGACAGGGAAGTGAGGATCATAGAGGCATGCCGGGTTACTGCTTACCCGCAAATAAGCGGAAACTAAACACAACTGCAGACTCTTTTGAGTACGCACTAGCCGCTTAGAGCGGCTACATCATCCGGACTTTCTGCCTGCTTCAAGTCCGTGTATGGTGTGATACAAGCAGGATAGTCTCTCTGGATGCCTATGCGGGGTGGCGAAATTAATAGGCTGGGATGATGAAAAACCTGTCAGCGGGTGTTTCATCATCTGAGACTTAGAACACTGACTAAGCATGTAGGCTCTCTGGTGCCTTCTTTTTTGGACGCGGGTTCGATTCCCGCCGCCTCCACCATTTAAGAATCAAACACAATTCAAGGAAGTACAAAAACCCGTTAGAAATAGCGGGTTTTTTGTTGATGTTAGTTTAAAGAAGTGCTGTAAGAACAATAGAAATCCGGCTTATATGCGGGATAACTTTTTCACTGTTACCCCAAGCATAAAAAACAGTTACCCCAAGAAAGGAGGTAAAAGCCAATTCCTAAAAGGATTAGCCCCTTATCTGGAAAGAATATCAATGCTGCACAGCCCACAGACAAGGTTTATAGGTTATTTGACGGTAATGGCCTTTTTCTTTTGATAACTCCTCGGGGCGGTAAGCTATGGCGTTTGAAGTATCGTTTTGACGGTAAAGAAAAATTGTTTGCCTTGGGTACATACCCGGAAATAAGTCTTGCGGACGCAAGGACGCGGATAGATGAAGCCCGAAAGCAAGTTACCCATCGGAGAAGGCAGTTTGTGATTTGCTCCGTTTCCATATTACTTTTTTATTCGCATTAATTTGCTTTGGCTGGCATAAAAGCACCATAACACCATAATGTATTGATATTATGCTATCATGATTATATAATACATATCAAAAGAGGAGGTGCATATATGGCAAAAACAGCAACAACCATTCGCATACCGGAAGAACGTATAAGACTGATCCGTGCAATTGCAGGATATGAAAATATTTCTCTCGCAGATATATTTACGGAGATGGCAGACGAATATATTACACGTCACAAAGAAACTCTTGAGCTGTTAAAATTACCGGGATTTATCGAAGAATGCAGGGAGGGACTGGAAGAGATTAAGTCTGGGGGAGGCAAGGGGATTCTTGAACTGGACAGTTAAGTTATCTTCAAAGGCACAACGGTATTACGAACATCTGGACAAGAGTTTAAGAGACCGGATTAAAGCAGGATTGCTGGAGCTTTCAGAGAAGAATCACCCTGTTGAACACAGCCAGGTTAAGCCTCTGACGGGACAGCTTCGTGGCTTTTATCGTTTGAGGGTTGGCGACTACCGGATCATATTCAGTATTCTGCCGGAGCAGCATATCATTGCTGTAGTCAGCATCGTCCCTAGAGGAGAGGCGTATTGATTCTATGTGCCTAATTCCGGTTGAAAAAACCTTTTTATACACTGCTTTTATTGAAGAATTTGTAAAATAGATGATTTGATAACCAACAAAATATCATCAGGCTGCTACAAGTCTCCTTCCTGCAGAACCCGACCAAATCCGTTTTCTTCTAAATACCAGTATGTGAAGTGTTTTGATAACCAGCTTGCTGCTTTTTCTTCAGCCAGCGGCCGGTACAGAGAGGTATAAATAATCGGGATGCCAAAGCGGGATTCTAAGGCATCAAGAGTACCTGAAATAGCGTTGGGGTGGGCCAGTGTACAATACTCCGCACTGTAGGGCGACTTGATATCCTCGTAACTTGCTTCGACCAATAGCGCACGCCAGCGATATCGTGCCAACTGTTCGCACATCTTGAAAAACCTTGGCCGCTGCTGTATTAAAGTTGTTATCAGATCACTGAGAGATTTGCGTTCCAGGGCAACCAGGTTTTCCATTCCTTCTATACTATAATCACCTATATTAAGTCTCTGTCTTCTCTCTTCCCTGATCCAGTTATGAAACCTGCTGAAATCGAAAGGTGATTTCTCGCGAGTGTCAATCAATACAACCGGTTTGGGAATCTGTCGGGTAATACTGTGGCCATTGCGTTTAACAATTAATCGGCGTGATGGCGGAGCTGCATAATTTGGGTGTTGTATGGATTCTTCCACTTCATCCTCATTATAATCTTCCATAACATTGCAAGATGGTGCTTTTGGCATATATTAATCCCCTTTTTATCCTCTTGAGTTGTATCTTTACTTGCTTCCGTGAACCCGCCCCTTGATGGCGCCACCCCTGTCAAAGATGGCGCCATCCTCAGCAACGCCGCATGATGCTTATAATATAGGAATTGTTACTATGCGTTGTGTCATTTTGTTCTGTAGCTTCTTCTCTGTTTAAATCCGGACATGCTTTCTATTTTCTCGCTTTCTGCAAGGGTGAAAAAGGCCATGTGTATAACCTTGTCTTCATGGACGAGAGCAGAACCGACCTTCTCTTTACCTTCGAACCGGTAATCCCATCCGAGACCGACTGATTTATGTTTCGTATCTGAGCAGGACAGGACATCCTGGAGGAATCCATTTGCGATGGCAACGAGTGGCACTATTGCCCTTTTCCTCCTGTCGAGAAGTGCCTCTATGGCAAAGCTCTTGAGAAGTTTCGGATGGAGCAATTTGTAAGCGGAGCCGAGAGAGAGGATGTCAAACCCCATCAAGGCACCGTTGATCATGACCATCATCCCTTTCTGGTCAGGCATGAGAGTGACGGCTTTGAGGTAATCATCAAGTTCGCGTTCTTTTGATTCGAAGACATCCTTCATAGCCCCGGTAGGTGAATGAACTTTCGCATTGACAGCCATATCCTGAATGTCATCCCAGACTTCACCCTGGTTTGATCTGAATTGTCCGGATTCGCGGAGATTTCTGATAATGGACCCGGCCTTCTTCCTCTTTATATTATATGCCATCATCACATCAGAGTCCCTGAATTCATGTGAGGTATAAGACCACCTGCCGTGTTCGGTACAACTTACCGGGATGACTGTTTCACTGTTGCCGTCAATGAGAACTGTCGTATTGAGTACTCTGTTCTGTTTGGCCCCGGACAGTTCTTCGCCATCGAGTAAAAGGACTGGTATGTCACCTTTGTTGATAACTTTTAATTCCGGGACAGAGCCGCCTTCGGTAACCTCGGTAACAATGAGAGTGCCTTTCTCAAGTCCTTCCTTTAAGGTGATGTATGACGGGCCTCCGTTTCCTTTCATACATAACGGCACTATGGCAAGATTCTCATGTACCTGCATCTCACCCGGTTTAATGTTCATTACAAAATCTTTTACATATCCTTCCATACGAACCCCCTTTACTATGTTTCTTACTGTTATATTATAAAGGTTAGTGGTGACAACAATATGTCATCGGGAAATAAAAAAGTCGGGTTAATACTGAAAAACTGGGTCTTATTTCCATAATATCTCTTCAACGTTCTTGTTTTTGATGACTCTTTCCGACCCGCATTCAATAATACTTGATATTTAGAGATATTCTGATTTTTAGGTTCCCGGATATGATAAAAGGTAGATGATATATTTGGCGCCGTGTATTTTCCGATAGAAGTCAATTTCCAAAATATCTTTGACAATATGCCAATTGACATGTATAATATATGTCAGATGACAAGGAGGTAGTTATGGGAACAGTAGCAGCGATTCTTGGAGGGGAAAAGGAATTAGGGGAGAAGATCCAGAACCCTATCGACTTCGATGCCTTGATAAAAAAAGGAATGCCTTCGAGGGTAATGTATCATATAAAGAAAGAGTTCAATCTTACAGATGAAACTCTTGCACTTATCATTGGGACAAGCCTCCGTACGATTGCGAGAAAGCGAAAAGCCTCAGAAAATATAATCTCAAAAGGAAGGCTTTCCCCTGTAGAAAGCGATAGACTTTATCGTTTTGCCCGTATTATAGCCTTGGCAGAAGAGGTGTTTGAGAACAAGGGAGACGCCTTGGAATGGTTAAACAGTGCACAGCATGGCCTTGGCGGGGTAGTCCCTTTCGAAATGCTCCAGACCGATGCGGGGACCCGTGAAGTTGAAGAACTGTTGACCCGTATAGAGTACGGTATCATTTCTTGATTCAGGCCTGGCGTGTAATAAAAAAGAAGCACCTTCCAAATGCCCTTTCAGGAGACGGCGCACGTTTGGGGGGCGGGCGCTGGAATCATGTGGGGATACCGGTTGTTTACGCAAGCGAGACCCTCTCTTTAGCGGTTCTGGAATTATTTATCCATTTTACGAGGCGCGATATCACAATCAGCAAGTCCCTTATGGCGATATCTGTCCTGATTCCTGATGCCATAAAGGCAATAGAAATATATATTGACGATCTGGCGACGGGATGGAACACTTCCCCTCCCCCGGATTTCACAAGAGACATTGGAACAAAATGGGCAGAAAGTAATGCCTCGGCCTTGCTCCGCGTACCTTCAGCGGTTATCCCCGGAGAGCACAATTTTGTCATCAATGTTAAGCATCCTGATTTTGTAAAAATCACCGTCGGTGATCCGAGACCTTTTGCACTCGATGATCGAGTATGGAAATATTAAGTAAAGTTTGGCCCTTCCACCAGGAGGCTTCCATCGCAGGAAAGCCGGTAGGATAAGGTGCTGATTAATTTCATAAAAAGCCGCTAAATTTAAAAGGATATTTTAGATCCAGTCTTTCAGCATTAAGTTAAAGGGTTATTAATTTTAAATCGTAGGTTTTTTGTTAAAACAAGAATGCAAATAGAAAGGCTACATAAGGTGATCTTTTACCGAGGCGGAAAGTTCTTTCTGAATCTGTTTTCTGAACCAAACCGGTTTGATGACCTCGACATGGGGAAGCCAGGAGTAAATCCACCGTTTAATTTCGTCCACACCTGCAACGGTAAATGAGAGTTCTACAGCACCGTCAGGGAGAATCGTTCTCTTTTCTGAAGAATGCCACTTGTCTTTCCTGAGAATATAATCTGCTATCTCTCTCTTGAACCTGACTGTTACTGTCGCTTCTTTGCCGTCTATGATTCCCCAGGGACTGGAGAGATGTGCCTTAAGATCAAAATCCGGCTGAGAGGTAAAATAGAGATTACGCTCCTGTATATCTATTATCCTGTCAAGGGCGAAACTCCGTATCGTCTTTCTCAGGTGGCAGAAACCGACAAGAATCCAGATGCCATCATAGAGAACAACAACGTACGGGTCAACTGTGCGCTTCGTTACCTCTTTTGAGAGCCGGGCCTTATAGCTGATGTCAACTGCCCTTTTTTCTTCAATGCATGGTAGAAGTGCTCCCAGAATGCTTCCGATTTTGGCGCTGAATAAGGCATCCGGGGACTTTACGATGATCGCCGGTTTATCTTTTTTGAAAGGTACCTTGCCGCCGTGAGTAAACATCCTCATGACGAGTTTCTGAAAATTCTCTTTGAAGATTGCCCCGAGGTGAGATACCGATTCCCCCGCCACAAGGAGGGTCTGGAACTCTTCATCGGTAAGAATAAGTTTCTTTATCCGGTCTCCCTCAGTAAATGTATAGCCATTTCTTTCCTTGTCATATTCAATCGGGTCAATGATATTTATAAGCTCAAGGTAACGAAACACAGTTCTCTTGGAAACCTGAAAACGTTCCATCAGAAAATCTATAGAAGGAAACTGCTTCTGGGCAATAAGGGTATAAATCTCAAGAAGCCGAATAACTTTTTCAGAAATACCCGCAGGATTTGCTCCTTTTTTTATTGGCTTCATAACAGAATTGTATCATGATGAATGTAAATTGTTAAGGTATATATGATTTTTGTAAAATACATTATGCCATAGAGCAAGCACAGGAGGTTTAGGCTAAGCCTGATTTTATTATTGGGTTTTACATTGGTGACATACTGTTGTCACTGACACATGATATACTCATTTGTAAGGGAGGGTTATCATGCCGCAATATACATTTAAAATAAATGAACTGGAATCTGAAGCGGAGAATAGAGACACGAAAATAAGGAGTATATGATAATAAACACTACCTCAACCCTTAAAATGCTGAAGGGAAAAACACCATGACTAAAAACACCAAAGACTCCCCTGCTGTTCCCTTTGCCCGTTCCTATTGGGTAGTACCGGGTAAATTCCTTGCCGGTTACTATCCCGGCGATATAAGTCCTATTGAAATGGAGAAGAAATTACGAGGTCTTGTATCCATTGGTATCCGGTATATTATCAACCTTATGGAAGAGGCAGAGCATGTCCGGTACAGAGGTCTTTTCGTTCCTTACCAGCCTCTTCTCAATAAATACGCACAGGAAAAAGGTGTAGATATCACCTGTGTGAGACGTCCCATCGAAGATATGGACATCCCCTCTAAGGAAGAAATGGAGACCATTCTCAATGAAATCGACCTGGCCATAGAAAACAAAAAACCTGCCTATGTTCACTGCCTGGGAGGGAAGGGACGCACTGGCACTGTTGTCGGATGCTACCTCATGCGCCATGGAATTGCTTCCAAATCAACGGTTTTTGAGATTATTCAGCACCTCCGCAGGAATGATCCTGAATCCCGTCATCCATCGCCGGAAAGCCCGATCCAACGGCATATGGTGATGAATTGGAAACAAGGAGAATAAGCATGACAGAAATATCTTTTAAAGAAAGGATACTCGGAGGTCTCTGGGGCGCTGTCATCGGTGATGCTCTCGGTGTACCAGTAGAATTCAAAAGCAGAGAAGTAAGAAAAATGGACCCTGTAACCGGCATGAGAGGTTACGGTACCTTCAACCTCCCTCCAGGATCATGGTCCGATGATTCATCTCTTATGCTCTGTACCACAGAAAGCCTCCTCGATGGTTTTGATACAAACCGTATGGGACAACTCTTTATCCAGTGGCTCAATGAAGCGTACTGGACACCCTGGGGTGAAACCTTCGATGTAGGTGGGGCAACGCATGCAGGCATCAAGCGGATGATGAGAGGGATACCTCCGGAAGAAGCTGGAGGAACCTCGGACGGTGATAACGGGAACGGGTCACTCATGCATATATTGCCTGTCGGGTTATATTTTGCCAATTCACCCGTTTCAGAGATCCTTGAATATGCCCATCGAGCCTCCTCTCTCACCCATCGCCATGTCCGCTCACAAATAGCCTGTGGTTTCTATTGCCTTATGGTATCGGCACTACTAAAAGGCAATGATCCGGAAGAAGCATACCATTATGCCATAGTGCAGACAGAAGAGTACTACAATCAACCACAGTGTTTCCGTGAGCTTGCACATTTTGAACGTATCCTCTCAGGGAACATTCATCAACTCCCGGAAGAGAAAATTCAATCAGGCGGATATGTGATTCACACGCTTGAAGCAAGCATCTGGTGCCTTTTGAATTCACACACATTTACCGAAGCAGTTCTCAAAGCCGTAAACCTCGGTGATGACACTGATACCACAGGAATAGTCACAGGCGGTCTTGCTGGAATTTATTATGGTGTCGAAGCAATTCCGAAAGAATGGGTAAACGTAATAGCGAGAAAAGAGGATATTGATAGATTGTTCAACAATTTCATGAATGTTTTAAAGTGATGAAAAATACTATATTGAATGATACCGTCCATTGAAAACGACAACTCTTCCGGATTCTCATAAAACCCCGTGGAAATTAAAAAAACTGTTTGTATTTATGTAATTAAAGAGCTAATATTTTGGATACAACAAAAGGAAAAAATCGGTTCAAAATTGAAACTGAGGCCGGATGGCGGTGCCGAACTATGGATAACTTCTTCAGTGGATTGGGAGAAAATGGCACCCCTTTTTGAGTAGTTGTGTCCTGCTATTATGCACGGCTGGATGAAGAAGAAACGTGAGCTGCATATGGACAAGGAGTTTGGCGAACCTGGAGAGGAAACCGACGGCAACGATCAGGAGAATAATTAATAGTGAGCGGAACTCAAACAATTAGCGAAGGACAGATTCTCACTGGGCCGCTCTTCAACGAGCCCATGCGGGTGGAGACGGTTTCCGATCAAGACCCGGCCCGGCTCAATTGGCATGAGGTTGTAAAAGTTGCTCATTACACACTCAGCGTTAATGCTGTCGTTCAACCGATGGAAGTTCGGGAGAACCCAAGGGCATATGAGGATTAGTATGGTGCTACTCGTTTCCTTGAAAAATATATTGCTTTTACTAATTTAAGTTAGTAAAGTATTACAATAATACTTATTACGGATAGTAAATGGACAAGGCGCTAATACTCCAAAACAGACACTGGAAAAATGAGCCGTATCCTGATCTTATAAACAGGAAAGTTCTTTCCTCTGTTTTAAGCAAGCTGAAACTCAAAGAAATCCAAATCCTCCTTGGCGTGCGCAGGAGCGGCAAATCATCGCTTTTCAAACTTCTCATTAACCATCTTGCTGAGACTATTGATCCGTTATCCATCGTTTATGTCAATCTTGATGACCCTTTCTATTCCGAGGCGTGGAAAGATGCCAAGGAACTTTACAGGGTTGTAGAGACGGCTGAGAAAATCACAGGAGAGAAGGTTTCCTGTCTGTTCCTTGATGAAATTCAGAATGTTCAGGGGTGGGAAAAGTTCATAAAGAGCCAGTATGATGCCGGTGCCTTCACAAAGATATTCATAACAGGCTCCAACTCGCTCTTGCTCAAGGGTGATTATGCAAAGCTTCTGTCAGGAAGGTATATAACAGACTATGTTTACCCTTTTTCGTTTCAGGAAATGTTGAGCAACAGCGGAATAGTCTCCTTGAGAGACCTTCTTGGCAACAGGCCGAAAGTGCTGAGTCTTCTCGACGATGTCCTACTTTACGGCTCCTTTCCCGAGGTATACAAAACGCCGAATCATGAGCTTAAGAGAGAAATTCTTTTGAGCTATTATGAAACGATTATCCTGAAGGATTGCCTCGGCAACCACAGCATACGGGATACGCGGGCGTTCAAGGAACTGGCTCATTATCTCATATCGAATGTATCGGGACTTTATTCCTATAACAGCCTTGCTAAAGCGGTGCAGAGCAACGAGAATACGGTCAGAGAATTCGTGGGATATCTGGAAGAGAGCTTTCTTGTGGATGAGGTGAAGAGCCTTTCCTTTTCTCTGAAGGCCCAGTCAAAGGCCAGGAAGAAAATTTATGCTGTTGACAACAGCTTTTTGAATACCGTCTCCTTCAAGTTCTCCGACAATAAAGGCAAGCTTCTCGAAAACCTTGTTTATACAGAGCTCGTAAAGAATGGCTTCCGTGAAATATTCTTCTTTCACGAGAACAAGGAATGTGATTTTGTTGTCAAGACCGGCAAAACCCTGACAGGGATTCAGGTCGGATACGAAATAGGACAGTCCAATCTGGACCGGGAAACAGGCGGACTGATTACTGCAATGAAGAAACTGAACATGGAGAAGGGATACATCATCACCTATGATACTGAACAGACAATAAGCCCGGCTATTTCTATGATACCATTCTGGAAATTGTACCACGGTTTTTTTGATACCATAGGGGAATAGGACGAGATGGCAAAATTTCTGACAATTTATCTGCTCCCCGCCGGACACGCCGCAAGGACTCGGGTGGGGTTATGTTTCACAAAGAAGAGATTCTGAAAAATGGCCGGGCCCATGGAAGTGAAAGAAACAGCAAAGCCTTACGGGGGTTTTGAGACATGAGATCACTTGACCGTTCTTTTCTGGAACAGCAGGCAATACCTATAGAAATGGGAGGGCTTTTACAAACTCTAGGAGAATTAAAGGGAAGACAGGACCTGTATCGTCATCAGACCCCACAAGTACTTGAGTCGCTTCGCCAGGTTGCCGTAGTAGAGAGCACAGAATCGTCGAACCGCATAGAAGGCGTGAGTGTCTCGCCATCTCGGTTTAAAGAAATCATGCTCCATCCAGTGCAGCCGAGGGATCGCTCTGAGGCGGAGATACTGGGTTACCGTAATATATTGTCTCAGATTCATATTGATCCGGAACGGTTTCCATTGAGTGAAGAAACAGTGAAGCTGTTTCATCGGGAAATATATGCCCAGGCTGCTGTCACCGGCGGCGTATATAAGACGCGGGACAATACCATCGAAGAAAGGCTCCCCGACGGCCGATGGATTACGAGGTTTATCCCGGTCCAGGCTCGTGAAACGCCCCTTTATATGAAAGAACTATGCGAGAGGTTCAGCAGTCTTTACGCTCAAGGGCATATCAGTCCCCTGCTGCTGATTCCGGCATTCGTTCTCGATTTTCTCTGTATCCACCCTTTCATGGATGGCAACGGAAGGGTTTCAAGGCTTCTCAATGTCCTTCTCTTGCACCAGACTGATTATACGGTAGGCCGTTATATCAGCATAGAACGATTAATTGAAGAGTCGAAGGAAACGTATTATGAAATTCTTCGATCCTCTTCTGAGGGATGGCACGAGGGAAGACATCGCCTGAAACCATGGTGGGAGTATTCTCTCAGCATCCTGATAAGGGCCTACCGTGAATTTGAGGACCGGGTTGGAGCCACCACGAAAGCCCGCGGTGCGAAAACGGCATTAATTGAGCACGCAATAGAGCGTATGCCGAGTGCTTTCGGAATAGCCGACGTTGAGCGTGCGTGCCCTTCAATCAGCCGGGATATGATCCGCGTGGTGCTTAACCGGCAACGTGACGAAGGCAAGCTCGCATGTAAAGGAACAGGGCGAAAAGCTCTATGGGAAAAACGTGGTAATAGAGGGTGAAAACGTGGTAATAAACGTGGTAATAAGTAAAGAAGGTTTATGAAGGATACCTTCCAAGCCATTAGAGATTTGGCGGCGACACGTGATCGGCTTGCTCGCAAAGCCGAGCAGCAGTATACCGATGAAGTCAATGCAGTTGTTGAAGGGCTATGCCTCGAAGATGAGCGTATTGAACATCTACTTGATGGCCTCCTCGATTTCTGCTTCGATCCCGCTATACTTAGTCTCTACAAAAAAGTTTGCCGTTATTACTTCCAGATAAATCCCGAGGCCACCGTCGGGTATGTGAACACCTACCGTGAGATATGGGATTCGGAGGACGGTGTGAATGAGGAAGGCAAGGAGCATGAGTAATAATAATGTAGTCGAACGAATATCCTTTGTGAGACGAACAACATTATTGAGGTGAAAAAATGAATATTTTTCTGGTAATGGTAAACATATTAGCCATTTTACTTGCTCCAATAATTGCATTACAGATCAGCTCCTGGCTCAACAAAAAGTGTGAATTGGAAAAGAGAAAATTGGATGTTTTTCGAAGTTTAATGGCCACAAGGGCAGCGGGTTTATCCCCAATTCACGTTGAAGCTCTCAATAAAATTGATATCGAATTTTCACAGGATGATAAAAAAACAAAAGCTGTTTTTGAAGCATAGAGGGAATACGGAGATCACCTCAATGTAGCGGCAACATTGAAGACAGAGGATAAAGAAGGTTGGACAAATTGGACTTCAAAAAAAGAAGATCTTCTTGCAGAATTATTACATAAGATGTCAATACGCATGGGTTACAATTTTGACAAGGTGCATATCAAGAGAGGACATTATTACCCGAAAGGCTACGTTGATATCGAGACAGAACAACGAATTATTAGACAAGGCCTTGCAAATATCTTTCAGAATAAGGCCTTCTTCCCTATATATGCCATCATAGCTCCTGATGTTCAAAGGGATTTTACTGGCAAGGATGAAGATGGAAAGGCCATAGCAGAAACCCTGCCCTCCGAGCAAAGCGCAGAGAAAGAAAACGGTAAAAAAGGAAGCCAAATATTATGATAGGTTCAGGCGATGATTCCTAAAGAATGTAAACGACTTGCTGAAGTTGATTTTCCGATAACTCTTCCGGATTCCAATAACACCCCGTGGAAATTAAAAAAAACTGTTTGTATTTAAGGAATTAAAGAGTTAACATTCTGTATACAGCAAAAAAGTTGTGAAGAAAAGCTGCTAAATATACAAGATTTGCTGATCGCTGTAGCTTATGATCTGTACTTTAGGGGGAATGGATGGATTTAGAAGTTATGAAATCAGGGAATAACATCTCGTTAATACTCACAGGAACACCATACTTGCAATTACGTCCCCATAATTCATGTTTTTGAAGACGAAAGACAAGGAAATTAAACCATGTTATTAGACAACGAAAACGATAATCCTAAGGTCCATGAATGGATTGCCAAATATACGCAAACAGGTAATCTATCTATTGTTACAGGATACTTCACTGTTGCAGCATTGGCTTTTCTTTCAAGAACCACAAAAGATAAAATCAATGAATATCGTTTCATCCTGGGCGATATTGTTAACTTTGACTCTGACAAAGACAGAGCTTTAAACCTGCTCAACGAAAACATAAACATTGAAGCTTCCTTGAAATTGAGCCAACTGGCTAAAGAAGCCGTATCTTTTCTCGAATTGGAAAAAGTGGCAGCAAAAACACTGGAGCCGAATTTCTGCCATGCTAAGGCTTACTTATTCAAAAACGACGTAAAAGACCCTCAAAAGAATTACTATATTTCCGGCAGTTCAAATCTTACAGAAGCAGGTGCAGGTCTGAAAAAGACAAACAATGTAGAATTAAACATTGCCGGTTTCGGTTCGGACCTGCAATACAAAGAACTGATTGAATGGTTTGATCTGCTCTGGAAAAAACCGCAGGCACACAACGACAAAATCATAATTACCGAGGGCGGCAAAACTCAAAGAATTCCTTTCAAAGAATATCTTATTGATGAAATAAAGAAAATATTTAAGGAATACACGCCTAAACAGTTGTATTTCAAGGTGCTCTTCGAGCTTTTCGGTGAAGAGCTTATGATGGAGAAGGATAATCCGGAATTTAACCGGAAAATCGGCAGGCTTGAAAATACTGTTGTGTATAAGTCCTTATATGAGTTTCAGCAAAAAGGTGTTCTGAGCCTGATTAAAATGCTCCAAAAATTCAATGGAGCCATCCTTGCAGATGCCGTCGGTCTTGGTAAGACATGGAGCGCTTTGGCAGTAATGAAATTCTACCAGTTACAGGGACATGAGATTGTTTTGATCTGCCCTAAGAAACTTCAGAACAACTGGCGGGCATATCTCAAACATCAGAATTCCAGGTTTGAAAAAGATCATTTTGAATACTTCATACGATTTCATACCGACCTTACGCCAGAGCTAATGGATAAATATCATGACAGGGCTGATAAATTATTTGTTAATGAGAAACCGAAGCTTTTTGTCATCGATGAAAGCCATCACTTAAGAAACGACAAATCCAAGCGATACAAGTTCCTTGTGGAGGAAATCCTTTCCCGAAACGAAGACACCAAAGTATTGATGCTCTCTGCTACACCCATCAATAATTCGTTAATAGACATTAGAAACCAGTTCAAGCTAATTACAGGGGGAGATGTAAAAGGTTTTGAAGAAACGCTGGATATAAAGAATCTTGATTATACTTTCAGAACAGCGCAAAAAGCCTTCAATGAATGGGCTCAGGATGTCAATCCCAGGATCGGTGAATTTATCAGAAAACTTCCTGCCAATTTCTTCAAACTCACAGATTCCCTTACCGTAGCGAGAACCAGAAAGATGATCGAAGGTCATCAGAACGGTCTGGAATTTCCTCCCAAGACGAAACCTGAAAATATATTTATTACGCCAAAGCAGATAGGCAATTTTGAAAGTTTTGAAGAGTTGTTTGACCATTTTCCGCCGATGCTTTCAGGCTATCAGCCGTCTTTCTATGTTGAGCAGGAAGAAGAGGTGGAGATTCTGCATGACGAGAAGCAGCGCGATTACTTCCTGGTAAAAATGATGTACATTCTTCTTGTTAAACGGCTTGAGTCATCCTGGTATTCCTTTAAATCAACAGTAGAGAAAATTCTGGCACATCATCAAAATGCCCTTGATAGAATCAAACAGTATGAACAAACTAAAAAAGATGCCGGAATGGATGACGGTCAGCTTAAGCTTTTTGATGATGACGATCTTGCGGAAGAAGTCGAGGAATTCACTCTTGGAAAGAAGCGGCTGATTCGATTGTCCGATATAGACAAATCAGGCAATATTGAAAAATACAAGCGGGACCTGAAAGCCGACATTGAAGCCTTGCAGCTCTTACAATCCAACCTGATTCAGTTTGAACGCAAGATTGAAAAAGAACTTAAGAAACCTTCAAATCATCTAAGTGAAGACGATAAGCTGGAAGTACTTATAGACCGGATCAGCAGAAAGCAAAAAAACGGGGAAAACAAGGCCAATCAGAAGGTACTCATATTTACGGTGTACAAAGATACCGCCTATTATCTTTTTGATCAGCTTAAGGCTCGAGGATTCAGTAAAATTGCTGTGGTAAGCGGCGATGCATCCAGAGTATGGGATGAAGAAGGGGAAACAAAACAATTTGAGCCTATACTCGAACGTTTTGCGCCTTTCACAAAACTGTTCCGTGAAAAGGAATGGGCATTTGAACCTGGCAGACCGGATATGACGCTTATTGAGCAATTTAATGAATGGCAGGAATGGATTGCCGATAATGATAAGAAAACATACAGCAAACTTCAAAATCCGATTGACATCCTTATTGCCACCGATGTGCTAAGTGAAGGGCAGAACCTACAGGATTGTGATTTTGTAGTGAACTACGATATCCACTGGAATCCTGTGCGTGTCATTCAGCGCTTCGGACGTATAGACCGCCTTGGCTCTCCGAATGAAAAAATATTCTGCATTAACTTCTGGCCTTCAAATAACATAAATACTTACCTTAATCTGCAGGGAAGGATTGAAAAACGTATGGCACAGATGAAACTTGCAGGCTCTGAGGTACATCTCGAATTTTCAGATTCATTCAGGCGAATGGCTGAAGATGAGAATCTGGAACAAAGGCAGAAAGCGCGTATGCTGGAGCAGATGGAATCCACATGGGATGATATTGAAGCAAACAAACAGGGATTGGGTTTTGATGATCTGTCGCTGGAAGCTTACAGGCAAGAGTTATTTGAAGAATTGAATAAAAATGAACGTGCCTTCAAGGAGATGCCTAAAGGAGTTTACACCGGATTTCAGGCTCAAAAGGAATTCTGCCCCCAGGATGGGCTTATTGCCTTGATGGGCTACCCGAGCAAACCGCCCAGGGCTGAGAATTTCAAATATAGGGGCTATGAACTGATTTATGTTAATTATCAGGGCGAAGCAGTTTTCCTTAATCAGAAAGAAGTTCTGGATGCTATCGCAAAACACAAAGAAAACGACCGTTTTGTGAGCAAGGCCGTTGACCACGGCGAACCTGAAGCAATTCAACGGCTTTCGGACGCTCTGGGCCTGTGGTTGAAAAAACAGTCAGTAGAAGAAGAATTGCAGGAGGACGGCAGCGTAAAACAAAAAATGGGACAGGCCGCCCTTGATCTGATCAATAAATTGAAATCAGGTGGTAAGGAAGCTGTGCAGAAAATAAAAACAGAGGGTAATCAATCCCAAAAGTTTGATAAAGACAATGTCGATTTAATAACCTGGTTTATTGTGAGCTAAAATGAGAAGACTGAGCACATTCAAAGAAGATTCGTTCATACAGGCTCTCAAGAATCTTTTTGAGGATTTGCAGGTACCGGTAAACTATATTGCCGACGAACCGGCAAGCCCAGCGGCTATTCTCGGCGATAAATACAAGCCTGACAACCATGCTCACAAGCTCATAGACGATGTGTATGTACTGGGCATGGTGGATGACGCTATCTTTGAAGGACAAAATCAGCTTTTCAAAAAAGAGTGGACCACTTCCATGCTGAAGAAAATTGACAAAGACTACGACGGCCTTGTCATTTTCGGTGTTACGCTCAAACAACGGGACGGTGATTTATTGCCTACGAGAAGCCAGTTAGCTGAAATAACACGGGCATTCAACCGCACCTTTCACTACACCCCCGTTACTGTAGTCTTCAAATACGGCAATTGCATCGCCTTTGCCAACAGCGAGCGGATGAAATACAAACAGGAATGGAGAGAAGGCGAAAGTGTCGGTAAGGTAACAATGCTCAAGGATGTGAGCATTGAAAAAACTCATAGCGGCCATATGAGG
Source organism: Pseudomonadota bacterium (assembly GCA_026388275.1). Classification (NCBI taxonomy): domain Bacteria; kingdom Pseudomonadati; phylum Pseudomonadota; species Pseudomonadota bacterium. Next base: position 35,383 of record JAPLKB010000021.1, on the reverse strand, counting down.
ATTTTGCTCGATATGCAAATCGCCCGCTCAGGTAAGGACGCGATCACTTCATTTTCAGGACTGTACAAATACTGGCAAAAAGTATTCAATGTTTCCACGCTGAACAAAAGTTTCTATCGGGAACTTTCAAACTGGTATTTCTATGCCATGAAACAGGTTTCTTTCCCTGATGACCTGGAAAAGGACGAAAACATTCGCAATGCCACAAGCCTGATCCGGCTTATCACCCGAATAATCTTTATCTGGTTCATTAAAGAAAAGGGATTGGTGCCGGAGGCTATTTTCAATAAAACCGAGCTTGAAAAAATCCTGAAGGAATTTGCCAAGAACAAAACATCATGCTCTTATTATCAGGCAATTCTCCAAAACCTTTTCTTTGGTACGCTGAACCAAAAAATGGATGAACGCGCTTTTACAAAACAGGGGGCTTTTCCTCAAAACAGGTCCGAATATGGTGTTAAAAACCTCTTCCGCTATGTTGATCTTTTCAAGGTGGACGAAGCCGAGGCGTTGAGCCTTTTTAAAGATGTGCCGTTTCTCAACGGCGGTCTTTTTGACTGTCTTGACAAACCGGATGATGAAGGCAAGATCCTTTATGTCGATGGGTTTTCACGAAACCCACGGAAACAGGCCATTGTGCCCGACACTCTATTTTTTTCCGAAGAACATGAAGCAGATTTAAACGAAATATACGGCACAAAAAACAAAAAATACACAACAAAGGGTCTTGTTGAAATCCTCTCAGGCTACAAGTTTACAGTCGAAGAAAATACGCCCATAGAAGAGGAGGTCGCCCTTGACCCCGAACTTCTGGGAAAGGTCTTTGAAAACCTGCTTGCCAGCTATAACCCTGAAACTCAGACCACGGCCCGCAAACAGACCGGCTCTTTTTATACGCCGCGAGAAATAGTCAACTACATGGTCGATGAATCACTGAAGGCATATCTAAAAGGGCACCTTTTAGAGGAATCTTCCATGACGGAAGAAGATTTACAGGCCAGCATAGATCTGCTCTTTGAATATACCGAAAAAGAGCATGTTTTTAATGAAGCTGACACAAAGACACTCATTGATACTATCGACAAATGCAAAATCCTCGACCCCGCCTGCGGTTCAGGGGCTTTTCCTATGGGCGTGCTCCACAAAATGGTTCATATTCTCCACAAGCTCGACCCGAGCAATAAGCAGTGGGAACAAAGGCAGATTTACAAGGTAGACAAACTGATAGAAGAAGCCCAGGGAATTACCGATACTGCTGCGCGGGAGCAGGTTATTGCCGGGCTTGAACAGAATAGGCAAGATATTGAAGACGCTTTCGGGAGCAATGAACTTGATTACGGCAGGAAGTTGTACCTAATAGAGAACTGCATCTATGGCGTTGACATCCAGCCTATAGCCGTACAGATCGCGAAACTTCGCTTTTTTATCTCACTTGTTATAGACCAAAAGAAACAGCCTGGCAAAGAAAACCTCGGCATCAGGGCTTTGCCGAACCTTGAGACCAAGTTCGTGGCGGCAAATACGTTGATAGGTCTGGAAAAACTCGGCCAGAATTTGCTGAAAAATCAAAAAATTGTACAACTGGAAAAGGACCTTAAGTCAATACGCCATAAATATTTTTCCGCAAAGACACGGAGAGACAAGATTAACTGGCAGAAAAAAGACAGGACATTGCGAGAAGAAATTTCAAAACTCCTTGTTGATGACGGACTGGATAAAACAACTGCTCAACTGATTGTATGTTTTGATCCCTACGATCAGAATGCATCAGCGCCTTTTTTTGACCCGGAATGGATGTTCGGGATAACGGACGGGTTTGATGTAGTGATAGGAAATCCGCCGTATGTCCGGGCCGATTCAGGTGAAGAACATCTCTCCATACGGCAGCAAATCACAAAGAGCGGTCAGTACGATACACTCTGGGAGAAATGGGACCTTTTCATTCCTTTTATGGAACGAGGTTTTAAACTTCTTAAATCATGCGGAATAACCTCACTGATAGTATCCGATGCCTACTGCCACTCAAAATACGCGCAGAAGTCCCAGGAATGGTTCCTCAAAAACAGCAGAATACTTCGCCTTGATTTTCTGAGCAAAATAAAGGTCTTTGACGCTGGTGTTCATAATCTTACCTATTTCTTCCAGAAGGCCAATGGTGAGCAATGGAAGCCGGAACGACGGATTCATGATCCAGAATTTGGTGCAGTGAATATGCTTCCGTCAGATGAGCAGAGCAAGCTGAATTACCGGGTGTTTTTTCCAGAAGACATGCGAAACTCCCGTTTCGATGCTCCAGCAATGAACTTGTCCAATATCTGCTATATTAGTGTTGGCATGGTAGTAAATGCCAACGAGAAAGTGGCACAGAACGCTTTCAAGCTTTCAGATCTCTTAAGCGATGAAAAAGATAATATACATCTCAAACCCTTTGTTGAAGGAAAAGACCTTAACCGGTGGTTTCTTGGAAAACATAAGTTCTTAGAGTGGGATACGGTTCGGGCTCCGCAAATGTTTCGAAGAAAAACATTCGTAGAGCTATATGAGCATACTGAGAAAATAATGTTGCCGATGGTTGGAGACATTCGTGCGGCTCTGGATTGCCAAAGACTATACTGTAACCACGGAATATTTGTTTGTTTGCCTTGGCATCTCTTGGAGGGCATTCGTAATAATTCGTTGAAAAAAACGGCACGCTATGATGACGAAAAGCCAGTACGATCAGACTTGCCTGGACGTGAGAAATTGGAACTAACAAGCCGTGCATTCCCCATTAAGTATCTGCTTGGCGTGCTGAATTCGAGCATGGCTCAAAATTTTCTGCGTATTAACCGCCGCAACAATGTTCAACTCTACCCAGACGACTGGAAGAAACTTCCCGTCCCTATCGCGATGCCCGAAGAACAGGCACCTATTATTAAACTTGTAGACTGCATCTTGGAGGCAAAGAAAGCTGATCACGCTACGGACGTCTCGGTCCTCGAAGCCCAAGTTGATACCCTCGTTTCTGCATTATATAACCGTTCCACAGAAAAGGATGATAGTGAAGGGGGGAACGATCATGTCTGATGATTTTTTTAAACAAAAACGAGCATGGTCAAAATACAAAGATTTTATTCTTGGCAATTACTTGACGCCTTATCTCGAAAAAGTCAAATTTCTGCATAAACCGATTCGTATCATAGACTGCTGCGCCGGTCCAGGAAGGTTCGAGGATGGCTCGGACGGTTCACCGCTGATTATTGCCGGACATATGGAAGGTTTGTACAACAAGCGTGTTGATATCAAAGGTCTGTTTCTGGAAAAACAAAAGAAACTTTTCGCCAAACTTCAAAAGAATCTGGAACCATTCAGCGCCTTTGCTGAGGCAAAACAGATTGATTTCAGGAACTATCTTGATGACATCAGGTCAATGGCAAGATCAAGCACAATCTTTCTGTATGTTGACCCGTATGGCATAAAAGAACTACCATTTTCAGAACTTTCCGAGATTTACAGAGCAATTGCCGAACATAATACGAGCGTTGAGGTGTTGTTGAATTTCAATAGTACAGCATTCATCAGGTGCGGTCTAGTGGCTCTCAAAATGGACACGCAAAGCTTTGATTCCGAGGAAGGTCACGACGAAGAAAATTTTTGTGGCGCGGAAGGCATGTCAGTAGAACAAATGGATGTAATAGCCGGTGGAGATTACTGGAAAGACATAGTGTCCGATTCGAGCTTTTCATTTGCTGAAAAAGAACAGAAAATTGTGGAATCTTACATGAAACAAATGAACGAATATTTTCTGATGGTCTGCAATTATCCGGTTCGACAGAAATATGGACACTTGCCAAAGTACAGGCTTATCTATGGAACAAGGCATGAAGACGGTATTCTGCTTATGAATGAGACTATGTATAAAGCAAGGGAGCGGTTTTTGAAGCATGAATTTGCCGAAGGATTCCTTTTCGACACACGACCCCTCGAAGCATCAAAAGACATGGTGTTGTTTACAAAGCGGCTCTATGACATAACAGCAGAAAATGGGCATATATCCAGAAAGAATCTGAAGTTAACAGCCATGAAGGAGTTCTTTTGCTGCTATAATAACAGCGATTATTCAAAGACCGTTGAGAAGCTGCTTAAAGGTTTTGAAGGAATGAAGCTTTACAGCCGCTCCAGGAAGACAAGGATTAATGATAATGAATTACTCTCAGCAAAGCCTTTTGCATAATCACGACAAAACCTCGCTGGTTTCTCAGCTCTGGGCTCTCCGTGACAAATGCGATAAGAAAAGGGCTGAAGAAATTGCCGAACGGTCACATATTCCGCTCAGGTGGATTGATAAAGCACCGTCTCCCAACGGGGAGAAGGGTATCGAAAAACTCTTGGCCGAAAGAGGGGTGCTCCTGCTTCGCAATCGGACCAGTCCTTTTATCGAGCAATTTCAACACCCTATTGGACGGTGTGCAAAGTTCTACAAGCTGACAGCATACAACAACTGCAATTTCTGGTGCGAGTATTGTTATCTTTATTTGACGTTCCGTACGAATCCTATTTCGACCCATTTCGTGAATTATGAAAAAATATTCAAAGAGACAGTGGCCTTTGATAAAAGCGATATACCAGAAACCTTGCGGGTACTCAATCTTGGCGAACTCTGTGATCCCTTGGCGGTGGAGGATATTACCGGATTTGCTGAAAGACTTATACCGTTTGTAGCTGAACACACCGCACGAACAAGACTGCTCTTTCTCACCAAGGGCAATAACGTTGAAGGATTGCTTCGATTACCTCACGGCGGAAAATCCATTATGTCCTTCAGTGTCAATACCGATAAGGTTTATCGTCACCTTGAACATCGAACAGCGCCGCCTGAAGCACGTTTGTTGGCAGCGCAACGATTACAGAAGGCAGGATACGAGATACGTTTGCGTATTGACCCGATAATCATTTACGAAGGGTGGCAGGAGGACTACATCGGTCTTGTGGATACCATCTTCCAATATGTGCAGCCGACACGTATTACTATAGGGGAATACAGACCGTCCAAGGGCCTGGTCAACCATATTGGATCGCGCTTTCCGGAATCTACTTTATTACGAATTAATGATGGGCTTGTAAGCGATGGGACCAAACTTCGGTATCCGGAAAAGAAACGTGTTGCTGCTTTCCAGACCATAATCAATAGAATCAGGCAACAGAATGCTGAAATGCCGATAAGTCTATGCAAGGAAAACCCGGCAATCTGGAAACAACTCGATATGATGATAAACGGATTACAATGTAATTGTTTGGGATAGAGAAAGCACGTGTTGAAAAAACAGACAAAAGTAAATAGTCTGATGTCTAGAAAAGAAATAACGGGGTCTGCCCTTGAATTTTGAATTCCGACAAAAAAGTTAGGACTTCCCGCCACCTTAAAAACCCCTTCAGGCAATTTGCTGTAACAGTTACAGCAAATCCTCAAATCGCCGTAAAACCAATACAGACAATGCTTTGCGGACAAGAAGGAACAAACAAAGAATTATGAAAACAAGGCCCTTAAGCGAAGCGCAAGTCAATTGTATGTTCCGGACAAATAAGAGGTAAGAGTATGTAAAAATCTTATACTTTCTGTGTCCACTAAAACCCTCCTCAGATAATTTGCGGACACTGTGTCCGCAAATCCTCAAACCGCCGCAAAACCAAGATAGAAGCCATTCAGCACATTGCTGTCCCGCAAACTTGACTTTGCAATTGAAGACCTTTGAGGTGAAACTGTGTTTAAATCTTTTATCATCTATAATTAGCTTTTCGGATTAGGTGCTCTACTACTATTAAGAACAAATAAAAAATAGTTTGAACCCTTCAGCTCCCACAGGTTACTTTTCCCTCCCGTATGGCAGCCTGTATCTCATGAGGAAGTTTTAAAGTTATATCGTGTGAAGCATCGTCAGTACTGGATTTTCAGAGATTTGATTGGTGGTGGAAACTGTTTCCACCGTTTCCCGTGATACATAGTCAGACCCAACATTGAAGCTCAGTTTATGAAGCGGTTATCAACCTTGTCGAATACCGGCTGAAAAAGGCAGGGAGTGTATAAAAGCAGTTAAGAATGAAAAATGATGAGTTATTAATGAGAAGTCAAAACAAAATATATTGCAAGCTGTACCCGAAAAGGTTACAATTGTAACCGATATGATTACAATGATAAAAAACAATCGCTTATCATCTGTGTTATTCGGCAAAGCAAGGCGGGGGATTCTCTCGTTGTTTTTCAGCCGTCCTGAAGAAACGTTTTATTTACGTCAAATTGTTCAATTAACAGGGATTGGCTTAGGTCCTATACAACGAGAATTAAAACAGCTTTCCGATGCCGGGATTATCCTACGAAAAGCACAGGGCAGGCAAGTCTATTTTCAGGCAAACAGAGAATGTCCTGTCTTCAACGAACTGAAAAGTATAGTCATAAAAACCGTTGGTATTGGAGACGCTCTCCGGAGCGCCCTGGCCCCTATTGCTGATCGTATTCCCGTTGCCTTTATCTATGGTTCTTTTGCAGACGGTAAAGAGAAAGGAGGAAGCGATGTTGATGTCCTTATTATCGGTGGTGTGACATTTGGAGAGGTTGTGAATGCCTTTCAAGAGGCACAAAATGTTATCGGCAGGGAGATAAATCCTACTGTGTATCCTGTAGGCGAAATCCGGTCTAAAATTGCAGAGAATAAGCATTTCTTAAAATCGGTATTGAATGGTCCAATGATATTTTTGATTGGAGATAAGAATGAGCTTGAAAGATTGGCTCAATAAAGGCTGGGTAGTTGCCCATAAGACAAGCCCTGACGAGATAAATGATCTTTTTGGGGTTGCTGACCGTGACCTGGAAGATTGCAAAACAGAAGGACTAAGTTCCCATTGGAAACTGGCAATAGCATATAATGCAGCCCTACAAATGGCCACTGCAGCGCTTGCAGCAAGCGGATACCGATCAGCCCGTGAAGCCCACCATTACAGAGTCATTCAGTCGCTTCGCTATACAATTAAGGCAGATAATTCTCTCATTGCTCAATTTGACAAGTTTCGGAAAAAACGAAACATTGGTGGTTACGAGCGTGCATTGGCTGTCTCAGACCAGGAGGCAAGCGAGATGCTCGTATTGGCAAAAAGACTCCATGAAGATATTGAAGATTGGCTGAAGGAAAATTATCCGGAACTCTTCAAGGAATAAAATATGCCTGCCCACGACATTATCGACAATCGTCATGAGAAATTAGCTAATCATATCAACCGCATCCTCTTATCCACCGAATCGGCATGGTTTGCAGTAGGGTATTTCTTTCTTTCAGGTCTGACAAGTATTGTAGAAAAGCTTGACAGGGTGAGAGTATTACGCCTGCTTATCGGGAATACCACAAACAGGGAAAACCTTGAACAGCTTGCAGAAGGCTACCGAAGGCTTGAACTTGTCACTGAGGCTGTTGATGCCGAAAGATATCCAAAGCGGACGGAGACAAAGCGCATGGCGGCAGAGACCGCCAAAAATATCCGCGCAAGCGTGGAACTCATGGATCAAACGGATGATGGAGAGATGCTTGTTAAGACGCTCGTCCGTATGATTGAAGACAAAAAGCTTAAAGTAAAGGTTTATACAAAAGGAAGGCTCCACGCAAAGGCACACATATTTGATTATGGGAAGGTTTTCGATGAAAGTGGTAAACCAGTTGAGTGCCATGAAAAAGGAATCTCCGGGGTCGGGTCTTCAAATCTTACCCTTTCCGGTGTTATCCATAATACCGAACTCAATGTAATTGTCCAGGGTAATTTTATAGACAACCACAACATAAATGAGGGTACGGGGAGTAAAACCAACACATCTCAAAGAAATTGAGCAGGACCGCAAGGATTATCTGTCCACATTGGCAGCAAAAAGGAAAAACAAAATCCGGACAGGTCACGAAAGCTTAAAAAAGACCTGGGCTTTTAATATGACAATGCTTTGATTAATTTAATGACTCGTAGACATAATATACCTAACCCTCTGCAAGCAACAGGATCATAAAAATCAATTCTGACAAAAACTTTGATCCCAGTTTTTATCACTTTTAGCAATTATTATAAAAAACTATCTCGAAGGTACATTTTATCAATCCCTTATCTGTATTGGCTTTACAAAGATTTAAAAAATTGCCGCAACTGTTGCGGCAAAATATTTGCTGTCTTAAAATAAAAACATATATTGTGTCAATGGGCTCAAATCCTTATGACCCCAAGCCCTTGATTTTTGAATTTCGAAAGGGAGAAAATCCGCCGCTTCCGATATCCCGAAAGCTGCCATAAAATTTAGCTTCCAACTGCAAATAAGAGGGAATGTTATTTGCAGGACCGCGGCTTTGGGAAATGGACATAAAGAACTTCAAGGGTAGGATTGCGGGATATCCTTCAATATTTCAATACTTTTAAAACCTGAAAGAACAGCCCCGCCAATCTCCATCAAAAACTGTTGAAATTCCTTTGAATAATATATAATTACTTTTAATTGAAGGAATACGCCCGATGGCATTAAAAACATTTGCAGCCGTGGATGGATTTTATCATCGTATATGGATATAAAATATGAACGGAACAGATCCGAAAGAAAAAATAGTGGGTATAGGGGCCAGATTCCAGGAGGAAACGAAGTATACCCGGGAGAGTTTGAAGGGCCACACACTCGACTGGAATGCGGTACCGGATACTTACAAACACTATGATAATCCCCTTGCAAGAATTGTTCTGCCAAAACCGGTCACAAAGGGTGAGAAAGACATATGGAAACTTATTGCCCGAAGAAGGTCGAGAAGAGATTATAATTCACGGGATGTATTAGACCTCGAGGCTCTTGCCGTCCTTCTATGGGCAACTCAGGGCATTACCACCCGTTGGGGAGATACGCTTTTCAGAGCTGCCCCATCTGCAGGCGGACTTTTTCCTGTAGAGACATACCTTAATGTCCGTTCTGCGGATCGCCTTGAATCAGGTATATACCACTTCAGACCTGCCGAATTCGATCTTGAACTAATCAGAAAGGGTAATTTTTCAAAGGGGCTTGCCGAGGCGGCCCTCGGGCAGGACATGGTTGCCGGCGCACAGGTTACATTTATATGGTCTGCTGTACTCGCCAGGGCAAAATGGAAATACCGGGAGAGGGCATACCGTTATATCTATCTTGACGCAGGACATATTGCCCAGAATCTTTATCTTGCCGGGGAAGCCCTTGGTTTTGGTGTTTGTGCCGTCGGCGCATTCTTTGATGATGAAGTGAACGGATTTCTGGGACTTGACGGTATTGAGGAAACGGTCATTTATATGGCTGCGGTAGGAAAGCTGCCGGAAACAGAGAAAAATGTATAGAGAAACAAGGCTTAAACGCTAACCTTTTATACTGATAGGAGGAAATCCATGATAAAACTTAAAGCAGGCGATAAGGCCCCATTTATTGAATTGCCGAACCAGGACAATATCATAAGAAAACTGTCGGATTTTTCAGGCAGGAAGGTGCTCATATTCTTTTATCCTAAAGCAGGTACTTCTGGCTGAACTGTCCAGGCCGCGAGCGTAAGAGACGCCGGGATGCGTCTGTCGGAAATAAACGTTGTGCCCTTAGGGATCAGCCCTGATTTACCATCAGCACAGAAACGGTTCGCAGAAAAGAACGGGCTGGAATATGACCTTCTTTCAGATCCAGACCATGAGGTTGCCGAGGCATACGGCATCTGGGGCGAGAAGAATATGTACGGCAAAAAGTCATACGGTATTATTCGCTCATCTTTTCTCATTGATGAAAAAGGGCTTATTATTGAAGCTTTTTACAAAATCAGCCCGGCGGATACAATACCGAAGGCGTTAAAGGCGCTTGGTGCATAAGAAATTGAAGAAAATGTTTGCACCTGAGCGTTTATAACACCGATATCGGGGTGGGCCGGTAAGGTCAAAGCTTTATCTTCATATTATAATTAATAGAAAGTGCAATTTATAAAAAATAAAAATACCGCATTGGAGGAATAAATATGACTATGTCAAGAAATGAGGCAATTGAGTTACTCAATAAATATGTAAAAAATGAAAAGATGCTGAGCCACAGTTATGCCTCTGAGGCGGTGATGAGGGCGCTGGCAAATAGATTGGGCAGAGATGAAGAAAAATGGGGTCTTGCGGGACTGCTGCATGACCTTGATATAGAGCTTGTCAATGGTGATTTAAGTGTCCATGGTATCGAAACTGAAAAAATCCTTAATGAAAAAGGTATTGATCCTGAAATCGTAGAAGCCATAGTGATGCATAACGAAGCGCTGACGGGTAAAGAACGGCACACGGAATTACAGCATGCCCTTGCAGCAGGAGAAACCCTCACAGGCCTTATTATTGCGACAACCCTCGTGTATCCGGACAAGAAGATTACAAGTGTAAAACCTAAATCCGTAACAAAAAGGATGAAGGAAAAAGCTTTCGCAGCATCTGTTAACAGGGACAATATTATGGAATGTGAAAAAATCGGAATACCGCTGGATGAATTTGTGGAGATTTGCGTAAATGCCATGAAAGGCATAAGCGATCAATTAGGGTTATGAGTGGTTTTTTGGGGATAATACCGGAAAAGAACCTGTTTTTTTCTTTATTGACAAACTTCATTAATATATATTAAATTAACCCATATGACATTAATCCTAAATGGGTGATATATGCTTGAATATTTTTACAGGAAAGATGATCAGGAAATATTTTCAGGGAGAAAGAACGAGCTTTCCCTGATGGACGAGCACCTTTTTTCCGGTAAACCCGTTGATGTCCATATATCGGGGCTGAGACGTATCGGGAAAACCATGCTCATCAAAGAGTTCATGAAAAGGCATATGGATGACGAAGGTGTTCTCCCTGTTTATATTAACCTAGAAGAAATATCGGAGACACCGGAGGACTTTGCCCTTAAATTCATCGGATGGCACGTTTACTGGTATTACACCAAGGGCAGCAGGCTCCCCGTTACATACCTTCACCTGCCTTCCCTTATCTTCGAGATACAGGACAAGGAATTAAGGGATGCCCTCATGCCCGTAACTGCTGAACTTGAAAAGGCCAAACCGGACAGACAGAGACTCCTCCAGGAATGTTTCAACTTCTCAGGCACACTTGCCCGCTTTACCGGGAAGAGAGTTATCGTTTCTCTCGACGAGTTCCAGGAAATAGTAAATCTTACCAACTTCGATCAGATGAAAAACATCTTGAAAATCTTTCGCAGTGTAAAGGACAGGGTAGACCACGTTACTTATTGTATCAGCGGTTCGATTATTTCAGAGATGGAGAATATCACAAGGGACAGTGCAAGCCCATTGTTCAATCAGTTCTCTCATCTTCCCATAAAACCGTATACACGGGAAGAATCCGGCGAACTTATCAATAAATTCATTCCCGATGTTGATAACAGGCTCACAGGTCTCTTCCATTATTACAGTACAGGTAATCCCTTCTACCTCGTCCGGATACTCAGGAAGGCTATCCTTTTTCTGGATAGAGGGGAGGTTCTGTCAGATATGCTTGTTAAACGTGCCTTTATCTCGGAGGTGCTTTCACCGGGCGGCCTTATTCACTCATACTGCACGTACCTTTATAACGTTTCTCTCCAGAGGGCGAGGGGATATGGAGTATTAAAATCGTTACTGGATATTGTAGCGACAAACGATACCCCCATGACGCAGTCAGAACTGGCAAGAGCATTGAAGATGAGCCAGGGGCCCATACGAATCAATCTGAAAGCACTCCAGGATATCGGACTTCTCTTTGAAAAGGAACGAAAATATTATTACTTTGATCCTATACTGAAATACTGGGTTGCCTATGTGCAGAACGGCGTCGAGGTTTCTGATTTTCCTAAAGAGAAAGACCTTATGTCGATAATAGAAGAGTTGGATAAAAAATATCAGCGCGTATCGGAAGAGCTTGGAAGAATGAAGGAAGAATCCGTAATGAATATTATGAAGCAATTCTCAGGGCAGGAAATAGATGGGGCATTGTTTGGTTTAACAGAAAGGATCATCCTGCCGGGTTTTACAAAGCTCAAGCGATACATCTCGACAGATGGGAAAATAGAGATCGATATACTTGCCATCACTAAAAAGGGCAAATGGGCAGTTGAGGTAAAATGGAAAGGCAAGGCTGCTGGGCTGAAAGAAATAGAAAGATTCTTAAAAAAGGCTTTACCTCTGGCAGATACATACTGGTATGTTTCGAAAGCCGGTTTTACAAAAGAGGCCAGACAGTTTGCTCTGGAAAAAAGAATATTCATATCTTCCGAAAAAGACATCGGGGTCCTTGTTGAAAGTTTACAACAGGGCTGAACAACAACCATGATAGTTCCTGAAATAATATTCTTATTCGTCTACAATTTCAATGAGTTTTAATAAAGGAGGGTGTAATGGTAACACTGGATCATATCACCCAGCAGCCGGATATGATGGGAGGCAAGGCGTGCATCCTCGGAATGCGTGTCACCGTCGGTATGATTGTGGGGCAGATCGGGGCAGGCTACACCATTGAAGAAATACTGGCCGACTACCCCTATAAAGCTGCCTGCCGTTTTTACTCTCCTATAATCTTGATGAGGACACGTTTTTTCCGTCTTCCATCAAACTCACCATAAAAAATCTGTTCCCAGGGTCCGAAGTCCAATTTTCCTTTCGTGACGGCCACAACTGTCTCTCTTCCCATAACCGACCGCTTAAGGTGGGCATCGGCATTATCTTCACCAACGTTATGCCGGTACTGAGAGACCGGCTCATGTGGAGCCAATCCTTCAAGCCAGCGATCAAGGTCGTGATGGAGGCCGGATTCATCGTCATTAATAAAAACAGAGGCTGTAATATGCATCGCATTTATGAGTATTAATCCTTCTGTTATCCCGCTTTCCCGGATACACTCTGCTACTTGCCCGGTAATGTTTATGAAGCCCCGCCTTTCAGGAATGTTGAACCACAATTCTTTTCTGTAACTTTTCAATGCTTACCCCTTTCATTTATTAATTGTTTGAGAAGACCAGTCGTCCTTTACGATTCTCATAATTTCCTTTGCATGTTCACTGTAAAGCTGGATGCCTTCCCAATTGGGTTTTCCCATAATCTTCTGCATGAGAAGGCCATCTGTACCGAACCATCCGGGCAATACACCTCCGAGGAAATAGCCTCTTGTTCTAAGGTGTTCTACAATGCCGCCGACCCATGGCCAGGAGAGCTTTAGCCAGACCTGTACAACAACGATGCCCTGATCTGTTATGTCAATTAGCTCTTTGTCGAATGCCTCTGGGAAATCTTCACCAGCTTCATGCACTGTCAGACGTACTACTTTTGCAGAGTCGAAAACCTGTTTTTTAATCTCTGTAGACAATCCTCCTCCCGGTTTTTCTGGTGCGGTCATAAGGGTTCGTTTATCATCTATCTGTGTGTATATGTATTCCAGCGCATCTTTATACACAGTCGGTACATAAACAGTTTGGGGCCTGGAACGATAATTCCTGAACATAAGCAGACAGGCAACCCTTCCGGACGCACTGTGTTCTTTCACATATGTCTCGGCGGGCATAAGGTCAACTTCAAGGGCAGTTGTAATGTTAGCAAAGACCTGCCATGACTTCTGCATATAAATGTTATTGCAGACAGCTTCCCCGAAAACAGCATCAATATCCATCCCCGGGGCCATAACTTCACAAACATATTGATTTATTTTGTTAATAATATTGTGTTGCCGGTATGCAGGCAGCACCAGACCCTGGCCGGCTTCATAGACTAGCGGGTTTGGGCAGGAGCGGTAAATTGCTTCATATGCCACCAGATCGCCCTTCGATGTCCGGGCCACGACAGGTATATTTTCAAGGGTATTAAAGGCATTGATGAGCAAGTCCGGATTATATACGAGTTTCACCGGATACCCTTCGCCATAGACTGCCCTGAAAAGCCTTGCCACACCAGGGGCGTCTTCGGGCCGGAAGGCGTCGATCATAAAAGACTGGTTGGATTCTATCAGGTCAATTTGAAGTCCCTCCTGTGTCATAAGGATCTCCTTTTCATGGTTATATGCATAAGTGCAGCAGCAAAAAAGCTCAGCAAAGCACAGAGGTAGAAAATAGTATTGTAGCCCCAACGGCCTATTATAATGCCCCCGATGAAGGGTCCGATAAAAAATCCGCCCTGCATTACTACAAGGGAGAGATTAAGATTAGTTGCTCTGAAGGCAGGAGGGGAAAAATCAAAGATCAATGCGTTAAGAAGAGGCATTACTATACCCCATCCGAGGCCGATGAAAAAGGCAAGGACATAAAACATGCCTTCGCTGAATATATGAGCAACCAGTGCATAACAGACTGCAAGTCCGGCCATAGAGAGTCCTGTAATGGTTGCTTTATTAAGCCTGTCAAAAAATGTCCCGCCAATCAGTCTGATTCCTATCATAACAACTGTTGCAATTGTGAAGAAATAACCGGGGTTTTCTATGCCTTTTCTGTGACCGTATTCTTTTATGAAAAAAAAGATAATCGTATATGCACTGTACAATAAAAGATTAACAGCAAATAGAACAGCAATTTTTCTATCTTTTATATTGTCGAACAATCTCTTCATGTTTATGCCATGTTGATCGCTGTGGCAGTCCTGACCGACTGACTGAGAAGGTTTAATCTGATACGCAAGAGATAAGGAAAAGATCATGAGGATTGAGCTGTATATCAAGGTTGCCTGAAAATCTGCCGGTGTTTTATTTGTTGCTGTTAATAGAGGCGGTACTATCGAGTAAGGAACGAGCCTTACGACGGATACGAGCCCGAAGGCCTGTCCGCTTTTTTCTGAAGGTATATAGTTGACCATCATTGCCACGATTGCAGACATAAGGCATACAAAGGCAGCGCCGTGCAGTATGCGGACTGCAATGAGCGACGGAAGGTCTAAAGCAAATTTGTAGGAAAACAGCATAACAGCCATTCCGGATATGCTTATAAACAGCCATTTCCTGGAATTTTTAGCGTTCAGATATACAGAGAGAAAAGGCTGGAGAACAAAACTTGCCAGAGAATCTGCTCCCATGATAAATCCGAACCAGGCAAAGGCAATGCCTAATGACTGAAGATAGTTCTGAAACTGAAAAAATACGGCCATCACAGCAGCAGCGAACAGGAAAATGGTATTTAAAGCAATGAACTCTTTTGTAAATAGTCCTTGTTTTTGCTCCATTCTTTATCCGGAGATGCGGAGCAGCAGATTTCCTGCAACAACCCGCCTGTATGCTGCGCTTGCCCGTATATCGTCAATCGGGGTGAGAGCCTTTTCAATAAAGGGTATTAAAGCCTTCAGCGTCTCTTCAGTTAAAGGCTTCCCAATAAGGGATGCTTCTGCATCTTCAGATGTTACAACTGTGGGGCCTACACTTCCCCAGGCAAATCTGGCTTTTTTCACAATTCCTGTTTCATTAGTCTTTAAAAGAGCTGCAAGGCTTGCAATAGATATTGCGAGAGACCGGCGTTGCCCTACCTTTTCATAGTGATGAATGTTATAGTTGTTGTTGCTTTCCAGCCATAGACCGTATAATATCTCACCTTTTTTCAGTGCTGTTTTTCCGGGACCGATGATAAAATCCTTTATCGGGATGCGACGGGATTGACTTTCAGAGCGTATTTCCACTTCAGCATCCAGTACGTATAACGGCGGCAGGGTATCGCCTGCCGGGGAAGCTGTGCAGATATTGCCGCCAATTGTACCCATGTTTCTAATTGGAGGCGAACCCAATGATTTTAAAGCCTTTATGAGTACGGGGAACTTTTGTTGAATAATGGGGTTTAAAAGCAGCTGACTGTGTGTGCAGCAAGCCCCGATAAATAATTGGCCTGCGCTTTCATATACGTTCTTAAGCTCTTCTATTCGCTCCAGACATACAAGGGCAGTATTGTGCAATGTATGAGAAGCTCTTAATTTTACAAGGAGGTCTGTGCCGCCGGCATATAGAAGTGCATCCGGCTTACCTTCAAGCATGTGCCAGACCTCATCGTATGTTTCGGGCAGAAACGCTGTTGCATCGGTTTGACACTTACCCTTCTCCACTTCAAACGGTTTGAGCTGATTGAGCGGTTCAAATGAAATTCCCTGTACCGAATCTTGTCCCCGGGTATTAATTTTTCGTGCTGCTTCTTCTACGGCTTCCACAATCTTGAGGTAACCGGTACAACGGCAAAGATTGCCGCTTAAGGACTCCTGTATTTCTGTTCTATCAGGCTGCGGATTTGTTGTAAGAAGACCTGCTGCTGCCATGACCATACCTGGGGTGCAGAATCCGCACTGTACGGCGCCGTATTCTATAAATGCCTTCTGCAGGGGGTGCATGTTCTCCTGTGTTCCCATTCCTTCTATGGTTATAATATGCCGACCCTCAAGCTGCGGAGCAAGCATTAGGCAGGCGAGCATGTTTTTACCGTCCACAAGGATCGTACATGCCCCGCAATCTCCTGCACCGCATCCCTCTTTTGTGCCTGTCATATGCACGTCTTCACGCAGAATATCTATTACCCTTGTCCGCGGGTCTGCCTCAATTGCAATATTTTGATTGTTGAGGATAAAAGATATCTTCAATGGGAGCACCTGTTGTTTTTATTATCAATCAGCATGGTCAGGATCTTTTCACCTGTGAAGGGTGCGCTGAAGATCCTTATCCCGCATCCGTCCGCTATGGCATTTGCTATGACAGGTACAGGGCCGCTCATAGCTATCTCGCCAACCCCTTTCATGCCGAAAGGCCCTGATTCTTCTTCTATTTCCACAGGGATGGATATAATTTCAGGTACATCCATTGATGTTGGGATGGTGTATGTTGCAAGATTTTCAGTCATAATCAGGCCGTCCCGGATTTGAAAAGCCTCAGTCAGCGCGTAGCCTATGCCCTGGGCAATGGCGCCCTGAATCTGTTGCTCATATGCCTGGGGATTAAGCACCTTGCCTGCATCTGTGGCGGCAAGATATGTTTTAACTTCAATGCTGCCTGTCAATGTATCAATTTCCACGTATGCGAGATGGGCTCCGTAGGAATATATTAAATGAGGACCCATATATATGATGTCGAGTTTTTCCTGAGCAACGGGCATCCTGAAAGAATCCGTACAAACCCGTTCCGAATCATCTAAAAGACGGGCTATATCGATGAGAGGGATACTTCTTTCTGATGGAATGTGGATTATGCACCCGGGTTCAAGCATAAATTCATCTGCCGTAGACCCCTCAATCAGGGCTGACGCCTGTCGGGATATGTGTTTTTTTAAGGTGTGTGCCGCTCCTACAAGAGCATTGCCGTATGTATAGGTGGTGCGGCTTGCCGATGAGGAGCCCGAGGGTAATGTACGGGCTGTATCCGGCAGAACCAGTTCCATCACGGACGGGTCCTGTCTCAGGATGTGACCTGCAATCTGTACATAGGTGCTTGCGTTACCCTGCCCCATGTCTGCGACACCTGCATAGACCCTTATCTTGCCGTTGTCGGTAATCTCAATCTTCGCGGTTGCCTGATCCGGTACAACCGGCGGATAACCCATGGCATGGCCCATACAGGCAATACCCACCCCTCTTATTTTATGAGGCCCGGCGTCTTTCTTCCATTGATGCTTATCCTTCCATAGAGGATGATGTCGTATGGTTTCGAGACACTGTGCCGCACCCACAGAATGGGTAAGGGTAACGCCAAGACAATTTCTTTCTCCCCTTGCCACAACATTTTTAAGGCGCAGCGCAAGAGGGTCCATATTGAGTTTTCCGGCAAGTATGTCCATCATCTGTTCCATAGCCGCTGTTACCTGAGGTACACCGAATCCTCGGAAAGGTCCGCCGACAGGATTATTTGTATATACGCACCAGCCTTTAATGCTTACATTGGGTATGCGGTAAGCTGAACCTGCATGCTCTGCTCCGAGGGTCATAATCTCACCTCCGAGAGAGGCATAGGCACCGCCGTTGTAATAAAGCCTGCACTCAAGGGCCTGGAGTTCACCGGCAAAATTTGCGCCAAGTCTGTAATGCATCCTTGCTGAAAGGCGTTTTACGCCTGCCAGAAAGCTTTCTTCACGACTCCACCACATTTTTACCGGCCTGCCCTGTGAATGGAGTATGGCAAGACCCAGAAGACATTGTACGGTAATGCCGTCCTTTCCGCCAAAGGCGCCGCCGAGATAAGGCGCTATGACCCTAATCTTTTCCATATCAATGCCGAGAACAGGTGCAATTTCAAAACGATCGCGGAAAGGTGTCTGAGTTGAGGCGA
Source organism: Pseudomonadota bacterium (assembly GCA_026388275.1). Classification (NCBI taxonomy): domain Bacteria; kingdom Pseudomonadati; phylum Pseudomonadota; species Pseudomonadota bacterium. The sequence continues at coordinate 17,110 of JAPLKB010000021.1, read as the reverse complement.
CAATGACGATTCCTCCGTCAGCCCCCTGATATGCCCAGCCTGCCTCCGTCTCCAGATAGGCATGTTCCTGAATTGGCATATTGAAGATACCTTCAACTGTTGCGTCGCACCCCTTTATGGCGTCGGCCCCTAGCCCGGTTTCCACTGATACAGCCTTTATTAAATTTCCTTCAGAGTTGTCTTCATGTACCCTGGGAGCCTTGCCGCCAAGAGCTTCCTCTGCGTCAAATATTCCAGGCAGTAACTCATAGTCAAAAGAGATGTCCTGAATAGCCTGCATCAGGACATCTTTGTTTTCTGCAAGCACAAGCGCTAAGGGTTCGCCGCAATGGCATATTTTTATATCTGCAAGAACAGGCTGGTCTTTACGGATTATCCCGATTCTATTTATGCCGGGGATATCCCTGTAGGTCAGGACTGCAGCCACGCCGGGGATGTTTTGAGCCTTTTGAGTATTGATGCTTTTCAGCACTGCATGGGGAACACCGGCTCTTTTTACACCGGCCCAGAGGAATGTTTCTCCGTAGTAGTCGGCTGCATATTTTTCCTTCCCCGTTACCTTGGTGAAGGCATCTGCTCTCGGTGTTGTTTTGCCGATCTGAAGATATTCCTGCTTATTTGTCATAGTGTCAACCTTATGAAAGGATATGTTTCAGGGCTGTAACAAAGGCTTCCATGGCTTCGTGTTTTCCGATGCTGACGCGTATCCAGTTCGGGAATCTGAAGCCTGTCATGCTGCGAATCATGACACCCTGCGACATAAACTTCCTGTATGCAAGGGTATCGCTCATGGGCAGTTTAATCATCATGAAGCACCCCTCTTCGGATTGAATCTGGAGATTTAACGGCTCTAATGCCGTTTTCAGGTAGCTTTTCTCTATCCTTACAAGGTCGCGTGTAGCCCGGATATGGTTGTCATCGTTAACTGCTGCCAGGGCTGCATCCTGTGCCACCGTATTCACTGAATAGACCACGCATGTACGCCTTATAATATCCACAACTTCCATGTTTCCTGCGAGATAACCGATTCGCAGGCCGGCGAGACCATACATCTTTGAAAAGGTACGGAAGATTACAAGGTCCGGGTATTCGTTAAGCAGTTTCATTCCATCGGGAAAATCCGGGTTTTCAACAAATTCACAATAGGCCTCATCAACAACCACAATCTGACGGCCTGCTATTGTATCAAGAAAGCGGCGCAGCTTAGATTCATTCCAGTAAGTCCCTGTTGGATTGTTAGGATTACAGACAAAAAGTATCTTTGTGCGCCCATCGATCCTTTCGAGCATACCTTCGTCGTCAAATCCGAAATCTTTAAGAGGTACAAGACGGGCTTCGAAACCGGAAAACGTGGCTACCCATTCATAGACGGCAAAAGTCTTGTCGGCAGTTATAATATTATCGCCTTCCTGGCAGAAGGCTTTGATGACAAAAGCAATGACTTCGTTAGCCCCATTGCCGAAGAGAAACTGATCAGGATTAAGGTTATATTTTTCCGCAAGCTTCATCCGCATATAATAAGAATCGCCGCTGGGATAAAGACCGGACTTGGGAGGCCAGAAACGCCTGATAATATCCTGAGAAGCAGCCGGCGGCCCCAAGGGATTTTCATTATTGTTCAGGCGATACAGATGGTCGCAACCATAGAGCTTCATCAGTTCCTGATCGGGTTTACTCGGAATATAGGGTTCAAATTCCTTGATGTATGCAGGGACAAGACTGTTTAACGGAACATCAAACATGGTCTATACTTCGCCTGCATACTGGAAGACGACCATGTCTCCTGCACCGGCATAAGGAAGAATCATTTTCGGTACAAAGTTATGCTCCATCAAGACTGGAGCCAGGTTTGCCTGCCACGCATGCCCAAGATCGATCTCGAATAGGATGTTAAGTATGCCCTCAGTCTTGAATATCTGTATGTGCCGGCTAAGGATATCCGAAAAGTCTGTGCCGTCCCAAACAGCGCGAAGCCTGACGAGATTCTGAGACCTGTCAAAACGTGGGAAAAGCACAGCATGGGGAGGGCGTTTCTCTCCTTCGTAATTTGTTTGCAGTATATTACGGGCAAAAAAGAGGCGTTTGTATGTTTCGTCCAGAAAAGGTAAAAGATCAGGGTGTGCCCATACCTGTGAACCTGGATCCTCCTTATGATGGCGATAGTAGAAAGGCCATGATTGCTTTTTACCGTCAGGCAGAAAGAATTCCAGCGATCCCAATAATTCGAAGTAGCCCTTCGGCAATTCAGGTGTTGCAAATACATCCACCAGGCAGACTGCATCTATTTTTGCAACGGCCATGAGAAGATGATCAACCAGGGCTTCTGCCATATGGAATTCCTCAGGCTGGTTGAAGAGGTAGGGTCCGTAAATTTCTATCATGCCGGCGCCTGCAATCTGCCATACTATTCCGCCAGCTGCAATTTCCTGACCATCAGAGGCAACAAGGACATGATAACGGCCGCTTGTGACCATATCTGCTATTTTGCCGGGGTAAAAGAAACCAGCAGGAAAAAGGCGGCTCGGGTAGTGTGAAAGAGTATGACGGACGAATAACTTAAGAGACTCGCTGTCAGGTGAAGCAATGTGGTAATTAGTGAGCGGCTTTACGGGAACGTCTATGTGTTCTGTAACACCGGGATATGATTTTTCCTTAATAAGTCCTACGCCGAAACCTTCCCTGGTGTCATGGAGTATATAGAGTCTCTCAACCGATCTTGCGGCAATGATAAGGCCCATCTGCTTCAGGTCTGCCTCGGAATCAAGGGATATTTTTGCAGTGAGATTAAAGGCATGGGGGTCAAAATTCCTGCCATCGAAAAGGAACCTTATGCCCGTATAATAGACGCCGTTTTCTGCTTCTATGGCAATAGCACTATTCTTTTGATCCGATTCGGAGAGATATACAAAAATCTCTTCACAGGCAAGTCCAAGCTTTATCACTTCGGGAGCGCCAAGTCCAAAGGCCTTTGCCGATTCTTCTACAAAAGACATGGCAAGGGAGAAATATGCCATATCAAGATATGTCTTGAGAGTTACCTTTTCTCCGTACTTTGTCAGGCAGACCTCCATGTAAAAGGCATGTTGTTGAAGCAGTGCAGTACATTTATACCAAGAACTAAGATTTCCGTCAACGTCTTTAGAATCCGGACAGCAATTTTCTTCGGACTTCAGATTGTGCAAAGTAATTGCTGCGATGAACGGCATTGTGTTGACTCCAGACCGTTATCATTGTAGTATACAGGCGATATTAAACCTTAATGCCTGGATTATGGAATTTTAATATTGGAAGCCATTTTACAGTATTGAATCTGGAAAATAAAAAAGGGAACTCATATGGAATTGATTAAGTACATAGTGGAATTTATTTTACATATTGATGTGCATCTTGGTGCTATTATAAAAGATTACGGTCTTTGGACATATCTGATCCTTTTCATTATAATTTTTTGTGAAACCGGATTGGTAGTTGCCCCATTATTGCCGGGAGATTCTCTTTTGTTTGCTGCCGGAACGTTTGCCGCCATCGGCTCGCTGGATGTGCTATGGCTGTTCCTTCTTTGTTCTGCTTCTGCAGTTGGAGGAGATACCGTAAACTACTGGATAGGTCATTTTATCGGGCCAAAGATTTTTCATAAGGAACATGTGCGTTTTCTTAAAAAAGAATATCTTGACCGTACGCATCAATTCTACGAAAAGTACGGTGGTAAAACAATCATCATAGCAAGATTTATTCCGATTATCAGAACCTTTGCGCCTTTTGTTGCAGGAATAGGCAATATGACATACTGGAAATTCATAAGTTACAATGTCATAGGCGGTATTGCCTGGATAGCCATTTGTGTTTTCGCAGGTTATTATTTCGGCAATTTGGCCATTGTGAGAAATAATTTCAGTCTCGTGATACTTGCTATCATTATCATATCGATAATGCCTGGAGTTGTTGAGGTATTGAAACATAAGTATGCAAAAAGGTAATAACAGGCAGACAGTGTTCAGGATTGTATATAAAGTACCGGGTTGTTCAAGCAACAGAACAATAATAAGCCTTATTTTTTTTGGTTTTTTCGAAATATTTTTTTTGTGTAATTACGTATCGGCAGACGATAGGACTATCACCTTTTATACCAAAGGAATGCAAAGACTATGCAGTGTCAGGGCTGAACTTGCCGTAACGCCCGAAGAACATGAAAGCGGCTTAATGTATAGAAAATCACTTGCCCCTGATGCAGGTATGTTGTTTGTTTTCAAAGAAGACAGCGTGCAGTTTTTCTGGATGAAAAATACTTATATAACTCTCGATATGGTGTTTATAAATTCAAAACTTGAGGTGACCGGCATATATCGATCCGCAAAACCTCTTGATGAGAAGACCGTAACCTCATGGTCGCCGGCCATGTATGTGCTGGAAATTAATGCAGGAAAGGCTGATCAATGTAATATCAGAGTTGGTTCAAAGATAAAATTCAAACACCATTAAAAAACACACAATGACTGCATTTACATTTAATGAATCATCAAACTTCATTAAATCTAATGAGTTGCTTAAGTTATCAACAATAAATGTGAAAAACATGTTTATAAGTTGTAGAAATCAGATTGCAACCTGATGATATACCAAACATTATAACTAAATTGATTACTGATTAGGCAAGTGAAAAACCCAATATATACAGTGTTAATCAAAGAAACAGGACCTCCCGGCACCTGACTTCTTATTGAGAAACTCTAAAATAAATGACAATATTATTAGTATGTTACAATAGACGAATTTACATGGTCTGCACATGCTTCTATTTAATAGCTTTTTTATATGCGTTTTTATTTGCTTTGCGAGCAGGTGTAAAACTAAAAAAGTTGGAAATATTTTACCAAGGGTTAACAGGATGATGGACATAACAAGAAATAAAAGGTATAATATTGGTCTGTATCATGATGATGACACACCACAAATAGTCTGAAATCAAAAAACGCAATGATGCCAATTGATTGACAAAGAGGTAAAGATTATGTCGGAAGAAAAAATTGAAATGAACCCTCAGAAAGAGGGGGATACAATCGAGAATACTGAAGAGGAAGAGAGTTTTGCCTTGTTATTTGAAAAAACCAGCAAGCTTCCCGGACGTCTTGATCCCGGTCAAAAGGTTGTATCGAAGGTAGTAAGTATTTCGGGGGATTTTGTTTATGTTGATATGGACGGGAAAAGCGAAGGCGCCATAGATCTGAAAGAGTTCAAAGATGAAAAAGGGAATTATTCAATCCAAATAGGCGATGAGATCGAAGCTTTTTTTGCGTCTTTTCAAAACGGTGTGAAAAGGCTTACAACCATGAAGCACGGTCTTTCTATCCTCAATCTTGGTGGTATCCACGACGCATATGATGCCAATTTGCCTGTAAGCGGAAAAGTAACCGGTGAGTTAAAGGGAGGTTTTGAGGTACATATCGGAAAGGCACGATGTTTTTGCCCTTTCTCTCAAATGGATCTGAAGGGAAGCCGAGAAAAAGAAGCTTATCTTGGACAGGTTTTTTCTTTTAAAGTTGTAGAGTACGGAGAGGATGGCCGCAATATCATACTTTCAAGAAGAGCCCTTTTAGAAGAAGAGCGGGAGATTGAACTTGAAAAGGTTAGGCAGACACTTGAAGTAGGAATGGAAGTTGAAGGAACAATCCGCTCTATCCTAAAATTCGGTGCTTTTATCGATCTTGGCGGTATTGATGGGCTTATTCCGTTAAGCGAGATCGGATGGGGCAGAACCGAGAACACTGAAGATGTGCTGTCTGTTGGACAGAAAGTAACAGTAAAAATCATAGGCATTGACTGGGGAAAAAACCGGCTTACCTTAAGCCTGAAGGCGACTCAGTTGGACCCTTTTTTAAGTGTAGCGGAGAAATATCCTGTTGATAGTCAGGTTCATGGTACAATTGTGCGGCTAACGCCTTTCGGTGCTTTTGTGAATCTTGAACCGGGGATAGATGGGTTAATTCATATCTCGAGGCTTGGAGCAGGAAGGCGGATTAAACATCCCAAAGAAGTTGTTGAAGAGGGTCAGGTTGTGGATGTTTATGTACATGATGTTGATCCGAAGAATAAAAGAATATCACTTTCAATGGAGTCAAGGCTGAAACGTGAAAACGTTGACATGCCTCAAGTAAGCGATATACTTGACAGTGTAGTTGAAAAGGCTCTGCCGTCAGGTGTGATCGTAAGACTGCTCGATGGGGCGACAGGTTTTATACCAAACTCGGAGATGGGAACTCCTCGCGGAAGTAATCATAACAAAATGTTTCCTGTTGGAACAGCCATGCAGGTGATTGTAAAAGAAGTAAATAGTGCACGTAACAGGATAACACTGAGTAGAAGCGGTGTGTCGGAGAAATTAGAGCAGGAAGAGCTTAACAAATACAGGGACAAGATCGTAAAAGATGAAAAAACCGACAGCAGCCTCGGCAGTCTTGGGGAACTCATAAAGGCTGCAATGGAAAAAAACAAAAAAACAGGATAATTCCTTCTGTTTTATAAACATCGTCAATATAGTAAGTGAAGAGCCCCGCATGCAAAGCGGGGTTTTATTTGAAAATTAATTGGAAATACCGGAAAATAATCCCGGATATATTTTTAACAGCCTTACATCAGAGCGTCCATATAAAAATATACGGGCCAGATAAAGAAGCATTGAATGAGATTAGGATTAATGGCAGTATAATGTTTGACCATTATCCGGTTGGATTTTTTTCAATATCGCCGGACATCATTGATATTAAGGGCAAGTTTAGCGGATAAAATCTTATATTTGCCTTGACTTTGTGACTGTTATTTACTATATTTTTAGGCATTTTTGGAGGTGTATATATGGGAATTGGACTTCTCGGAAAAAAAATTGGAATGTCGCAGATGTTCCTTGAAGATGGCAGCGTAGTACCTGTCACGGTTATTAAAGCAGGACCATGCGTAATAATTCAGAAGAAGACAGAAGATAAGGAAGGATATAATGCCCTTCAGGTTGGCTTCGATGAAATTAAAAAGGAAAAGCTTGTTAAAAAGCCTCTGAAAGGTCATTTCGGCAAGGCTAACGTATCTCCCATGTCGTTTATCAGAGAATTCAGGATAAATGCGGAAGAGAGCGAAACAAACGATCCTGGTTCGCAAATCATGGTTGATATGTTTGAAAATGGTGATTATGTGGATATTACGGGGACATCGAAAGGAAAAGGTTTTGCAGGTGTAATGAAAAGACATGGTTTTGCCGGCGCACCAGCTTCTCATGGTACACATGAATACTTCAGGCATGGTGGCTCTATCGGACAGAACATGACCCCTGGCAGAACTATGAGGGGCATGAAAATGCCTGGGCACATGGGAAACAGAAAGGTTACTGTTCAAAACCTTAAGATCGTGGAAGTAAGGGGCGATACGAATGTTCTCATGATTGAAGGCGCTGTTCCGGGACCGACTAACGGATACTTAATAATCAGGAAAGCGGTAAAAAAAGCAAAACAGTCTTAATCGGAAGAATTGCTGAAGCCTTGCTTCGGCATCTATTATCTTTTAAATGAGGTTTTGTAATTAACGCCCTGCAACGGAAGTTGCAGGGCGCTGCTTTATCGGTTTTTATTGACAAGAAAGATCTCAAAATATAAATTATCTCCATGTTTACCCTTTGCGTGAAGGATACTTTTTCTGCAGCTCACAATATAAAAGACTACAACGGGAAATGTGAAGCGTTGCATGGTCATAATTTTCTGGTTGAGGCGCTGTTTGCGGGAGAACATCTTGGTAAAGGCGGGATGCTTGTAGATTTTAAAATCCTGAAAAATCACCTCAAACGCATCCTGGATACCCTTGACCATAAGTATATAAATGAAATACCTTTTTTTGTGGAGAGATCGGGTTCTTCCGAGTATTTATCAATGTATATATTTAATGAATTAAAAACAATGCTTAAGAAAAAAGATATAACATTAAAAGAAGTAAGAGTGTGGGAATCGGAGAAGACATATGCAGCGTACTCTGAATAAAGATGAAATGATAGATGTCCAGAATATGTACGATTTCCGTCAGATCGAAATCGATAAAGTCGGTGTAAAGAATGTAAAATACCCGATTGTAGTACTTGACAAGACAAACGGTTTTCAGCATACGATTGCTACAATAGACATGTATGTCAATCTTCCGCATAATTATAAAGGTACACACATGAGCAGGTTTGTTGAAATCCTGCACGAAAATAAAAGTATGATAAATATGAAAAATTTTCCCGGTATATTAAAGGAGATGAAAGACCGGCTGAATGCAGAAGCAGCACATCTTGTAGTGAAATTTCCTTATTTTGTTAAAAAAGAGGCGCCTGTTTCAAAGACTCAGGGTTATCTTGAATATCAATGTGGTTTTGTCGGACACATGAACGGTTCAGGCGAGATGAAGGAGTTTATTGTTTCAGCCTCGGTTCCGGTTAATACGCTCTGCCCCTGTTCACAGGAAATAAGCGAATATGGAGCTCATAACCAGAGGGGCATTGTAAAGGCGGAAGTAAAGTTCAGAAAATTTTTCTGGCTGGAGGATTTGATAAGTATTGTTGAGAGATGCGCAAGCAGCGATATATATACGATACTCAAAAGGGAAGATGAGAAATATGTAACGGAAAGGGCCTTTGCCAATCCTAAATTTGTGGAGGATGTTGTAAGGGGTGTTGCCCAACTATTGGAGAACGATGGGAACTTTACATGGTTTTCCATTGAAGCGGAAAATTTTGAGAGTATCCATAACCACAGTGCCTATGCTTATCTTGAAAGAAAAAACCAAGGAGGGAGTATATGAGAAAGATTGTCTTATCATTTTGCATAATATTGCTGGTTTTCTCAGGGTGTACACTTTTTCAGAAACCGGTTAAAGATGAAACTCCGCAATCCGGACAAAATGCTTTAAACCAGACTTTTTACGGGTTTCCTGATATTCCTCTGCCGAAAGAACTCAATTTTGTAAGAGAAAAGAGCTTTATTTATGAAACTGCTAATCTGAGAGTAGGGGTGATGTATCTGAACGGCAATGTTGAGCTTCAATCACTTGAAAATTATTTCAAGGTAAATATGATTAAAAACGGCTGGAAGTTTGTTAATAGTTTCAAGTTCAAAGATGTAACGCTGAACTTTGTGAAAGATGATAAAACATGCAGCATAAAGATGGTAAAAGACAGTTTCAACGCCGAAGTCGAAGTATGGGTAGGTCCTGCTTCTTCAACCGATAAAGGATCTATGCACAAAGGAAATGATTTGAAACAGATGAATAAAGACTGATGATGTCGGGGTAATCTTAAATGTACACACATTAATGATTACCCCTTGTTTTCCATCTTAATGTGGAAATTTCGAAAAATTGATTTCATAAAAGCTGTATCGGCGTATAAATACATTGCCCTTACCGGTTCCGGAGGCAAAACGAGCCTTATGGAGCATTTGGCCGGAGAATTTCTTAAACTGGGCCGGACTGTAGCAATTACAACGACAACAAAGATTTTTGTAAAAGAGCCTTATCTTTTACTTGACGAAGGTCCTGATGTTCAAGCAGGTAGTCCTTTTATCAGAGTCGGTAGGAACAACGAAAAGGGAAAACTTACTGCAGTAAGTTTTGAAGATATTGAGATGCTCGGCAGCATATACGATGTTGTTCTTATTGAAGCAGATGGAGCGAAGAGCATGCCGCTTAAATTTCCGGCGAGCTATGAGCCTGTCATACCTCCTTTTTGTGAAAAGGTTATTGTTATATGCGGACTCGATGGACTTTACGGAAGGGTTAATGAAAAAGTATTCAGATGGAAGCTTTTTTGTGAAGCAACCGGGATAATCAATGATGCCCTGATTACCCGGGATGTTTTTCTGCGGCTCTTTGACAAAGACGCCCTTCTAAAAGGTATTGATATTGAAAAGTGTATGATTGTCCTTAATAAATATGATGCGTTGAACATAAGGAAAGAAGCAATTGAAACAGGAAAAGAGATAATCGCCCGGACAGGTATCAGGCGTCTGACAATATCGAGCACCTTATTTAATGTATTTTATGGCATTGAAGTTCTTAATCCGTAGCGGCTTGTAACTGAAAGTTTTTCAGGAGATACAAACCGTCAGTGATGAAGCATACGATTTAGCTTGATTTTTATAAGGAGATTCATTTAACTATCCCATATGGATATAGATAACAAAAGTAAGATATTATCTCCCACCCTTGCGGATATTTACCTTGAGCAGGGTTATATTGAAAAAGCGATAGAGTTATATGAAAGGCTTTCAAAAAGAGAGCCTGAAAACGATTTTTACAAAAAGCGCATCGTTGCATTAAAAAGGGAGTTTAAAGAGCGTAACAGCCTGCCGGGATTTAAGAGAATATTAAAAAAGAAGCTCTGGTAAATTATGTTATGAGAGAGAACAGGATTGAAAAAATTAATAATATCATTCACGAAGAAGGCTTAGATGCATGCATCATAAGAGGCATGGACAATATATTTTACCTTACCGGGTTTAAGGGTTCTGAAGGTACTCTTGTTATTACGAAAGGCGATGTGTTGCTTATCACGGATTTCAGGTACATTACCTATGCAAAGGAAGTAACAAAGGATGTAAGAATAGTAGAGCTAACGAGCAAGAAGAACGTACTTTCAGAGATATGCGATCAATATGTGATAAAACGTATGGGATTCGATAGCTTTCATACTTCATATAAGATGTATGATACATGGAAAGATACCGTACAAAGTACCGAGTTTATTCCTCTGGAAAATGAAATCGAGGAAATAAGAAAATGTAAAGACTCTGGCGAAATTGATGCGATCAGGAAAGCCATTGATATTGCAACGAATGCATTTGTAGAAGTTTTTGAAAAGATTTGTCCGGACAAAACCGAAAAAGAAATTGCCGATGAACTTGAATACACGATGAGGCGCATGGGAGCAGATTGCCCGTCTTTTGATACTATCGTGGCTTCAGGTCCGAGAGCGGCACTTCCCCATGCTGTTCCGACAAACAGGAAGATAAAGGATGGGGAAACGATTATCATAGATTTTGGCTCACGTGTAGATGGTTATTGCAGCGACGAGACATGCACGGTATCCGTAGGAGAAGTTAATGGAAAAATTAAGGAGATTTTTAAGATAGTAAATGATGCACGGGAACTTGCCCTTGAAAAAGCTAAAGCCGGAATGTCCGTAAAAGAACTGGATATGATTGTCAGGGGCTTTATAGATAATGCTGGATATGGAGGATTTTTCGGGCACGGAGTGGGACATGGTGTGGGAATAGCTGTTCATGAAGCCCCATCCATTAATAGCACAGGAGAGGGGATACTGGAAGAAAACATGGTGATTACAATCGAGCCGGGTATTTATTTGCCTACACTCGGCGGTGTCAGGCTGGAGGATATGCTGCTTATTACAAATGACGGAGCAAAGGTACTGACAAATATCAGGAAGGAAATGCTGCAAATCAGTATTTAGTGAGTAGTGAACATGTATATTTATTTACCAACTACTATTCACTGCATTAACGGGAGGATAGAATGATAGTTTCAACTGCAGAGTTTAGAAAAGGATTAAGAATTCTTATGGACAATGAGCCGTTTGTCATAGTTGAGTTTCAGCATGTAAAGCCTGGCAAGGGAGGGGCTTTTGTCAGAACACGGATAAAAAGCCTTGTTAGTGGTAATGTGCTTGACAGGACTTTCCGTTCCGGAGATAAGGTAGAGTTGCCTGAACTTGAAGAAAAGGATATGCAGTTCCTGTATAAAGAGGGCGACAAATACTATTTTATGGATACTAACACCTATGACCAATTATATATTGATGAGGAACAACTGGGTGATGCGAAGAATTATCTCAAAGAGGGGCTGGTCATTGAAGTCCTGATATATCAAGGCAGAACAATCGGTGTTGAGATTCAGAACTTTGTGAGCCTTTTGATAACCAGTACAGAACCGGGAGCCAAAGGGGATACTGCGCAGAATGCAACAAAACCTGCGTTGCTTGAAACCGGTTATACCATCCAGGTCCCGCTTTTTGTGGAAGAAGGCGATGTTGTAAAGATAGATACGAGAAGTGGGCAATATATGGAAAGGGTTAAATAAATCATCTAAATCATTCAAGCTGTTTGAACTGCTTAAACCATTCTATTTAGAGGGCTTGCGGTAAGCTTTTGTAAAGGAAACACATGCTTATAACATTTGAAGGGGTAGAGGGTAGCGGCAAGACAACCCAGGTAGAGCTTTTATATAATTATCTTGTGGATAAAGGATATAAACCTGTTAAAACACGGGAACCTGGAGGTACTGCCTTCGGTGAGGCCTTGCGAAAGTCTATCCTGCAGCCTGATATCCATGTATTTCCGCTTTCAGAGCTTCTTGTGCTTATGGCTATGAGAGCTCAGCACGTAGAAGAAGTGATCGGTCCGGCTCTTCAGGATGGCAGGATTGTTATATGCGACAGGTTTACAGATGCAACATATGCATATCAAGGGTATGGAAGAGGCATGGATCAGGGGATTATTCAGACATTAAACAGACTTGTTACAAAAGGGATAAGACCAAAACTTACGGTGCTTCTCGATTGTGAGGCCGAGGAAGGATTCAGGAGAAAGGCGGAACGTGATTTTTTAATGGACAGATTTGAAAACGAAGCGCTTTCTTTCCACAATAAAGTTAAAGCAGCGTATATAAAGCTATCAAAAAAAGAACCTGAGAGATTTTTTGTAGTCAAAGGTGATGCAAAGGTTGAAGAGGTACAAAAAAAGATAAAGGATAAAGTAGAAGAACTTTTAAAAAGTTATGGGATTTAATGAGATTTTTGGTCACGAGAAGCAGAAACAGTTTTTTTTGTCTACCCTGGAAAAGGAAAAATTACCTCATGCTTTTTTATTCACAGGTCAGGAGGGCATAGGGAAAAAGAAGACGGCAAAGGAATTTGCAAAGTATATTCTGTGTGAAGGGCATAATAACTGCGGGGTATGTCGTCCTTGTAATAAAGTAGAACGTGGTATACATCCCGATGTTTTAATTTTTGACAACGAAGATACCATAGGTATAGACCAATCGAGAACTATCGGCAGGGAGGTATATGAGTATCCTTACGAAAGTGATAAAAGAATAATCCTTATTGACAGGGCCGATGCAATGACTCATGAGGCTACGAATGCTCTTCTGAAGACACTTGAAGAGCCTCCCCCTTTTAACATATTTTTTCTTATTACATCATCGGAAAGGGATGTTCCTTTGACCATACGGTCGCGTTGCGCAAGAGTTAGTTTCAGCCCGCTCCCGAGGGAGCATCTGCAGCAGTACTTTATGGATACCGCCAACATGGATGAAAGTAATGCCGAGTTGTTATCTTATGTTTCTCAGGGGAGTATTGGTTGCGGTTTTTTCTGGATGGAGCAAGATCACCTTTTATTGCGGCATAAGCTTGCAGAACTGATAGTCGGAAAAAACAGAAGTTTTATGCATGCCACCTTGATGTCGGAAAGAATAGTGAGAAGTCATAGAGATTTGACGATGTTTTTGTCTTTCCTGCTTTCCCTTTTCAGGGACATGTCAGTTATGAGCGAATGCAGAGATGCATCTATGATGATCAACAGGGATATGAAGGAGCTTCTTAATGCTGAATCCGTGAATACAAAATGGATAGAGAATTCTATCAGAAGAATTCAGGAAACTTTTGGCATGATGAGGTATAATATAAACAAGCTTCTTGCTATTGAAACGATGTTACTGGATATAATGGAGCAGAAATGAAGAGTTGCTATATAAAAGTAGACGTATTAACAAGCGTAATCGAAATGGAAGTATCAGAAGATGTTAAAATTGGGGATTACCTTATCGGTGAAATTGAAAAAGGTTTATGTCTGTGTGAGGTTGTAACTGAACCGCAGGAAACAACAAAGCAAGGTCTGAAAAAAGCAACCAGAAAGGCGACCGAAAACGAGGTTCAGGAGCACTTCTCTTTAAAAGAGAAAGAAATATATGCTTTTAATTATTGTAAAAAAAAGATATTGGAGATGAATCTGCCGATGAAGTTGCTGTATGCGGAATACCTGTTCGGCGGCACAAAACTCCTGTACTATTTTGTTTCTGAAAGCAGGGTAGATTTCAGGGAATTAGTGAAAGAACTTGCGAAAGAATTCAAGATACGGATAGAGTTAAGACAGGTTGGTGTGAGAGATGAAGCTAAAATAGTCGGAGGCCTCGGGAATTGTGGAAACGTATGCTGTTGCAGGAGGTTCTTAAACGCTTTTTCAATAGTTTCCATAAAAATGGTGAAGGAGCAGAGCCTTGCATTAAACCCTGCGAAAATTTCGGGAATATGCGGAAGGCTCATGTGCTGTCTTGCTTATGAATTTGATATGTATATGAATTGCAAAAAGGATTTCCCGAAGGTCGGAAAAAAGGTGACTATCCAGCAAGGAGAAGGTAAAGTTGTAAAACATAATACTCTGTGTTCTACAATAACCGTTGAGCTTAGCGACGGTAAAGAGGTTGCTGTATCTCTGAGCGATATCAAGAAGAATAATGCCGGATAGTTATGTGCACGATATGCGACAAATATTATTGAACTCGATATTTTTCATTGTAAATACAAAAAGTTAAACATACAAAATAAGCATTACGGAGTATATACATGAATAAGCATTATTACATAACAACGCCTATCTATTACATTAACGATGTTCCTCATATCGGTCATGCATACACAACCATTGCTGCTGATATTATGGCCCGTTATAAAAGGATATGCGGATATGATGTCTTTTTTCTGACCGGTACGGATGAGCACGGACAGAAAGTTGAAAAGGCAGCCGGGCAACAGGGAATTCATCCTAAAGAACTTGCTGATAGGATGGTGTCCAGGTTTACAGATCTATGGGAAGTACTCAATATCTCCAACACCGGTTTTATCAGAACCACTGAAGAAAGGCACAGAAAGGTTGTAAGACAAATATTTCAGAAAGCCTATGAGAGCGGAGATATATACCTTGGAGAGTATGAAGACTGGTATTGTGTGCCATGCGAAAGTTATTTTACTGAGATGCAACTGAAGGACGGAAAATGTCCTGATTGTTTAAGGCAGCCGGAAAAATTGAAGGAAGAGAGCTATTTTTTCAGGTTGTCAAAATATGGGGAACGGATACTTGCACTTATGGATGCGCACAAGGACTTTGTTATGCCCGAGGTCAGGTATAATGAGGTTGCAAGCTTTGTAAAGGGCGGCTTACGGGACTTAAGCATAAGCAGGACAAGTTTTAACTGGGGCATCCCGGTTCCTATGGACCCCAGGCACATTGTCTATGTCTGGTTTGATGCCCTTACCAATTACATAACAGGCATAGGCTTTCCCGACGATATGGATACTTTCAATAAATTCTGGCCATGTGATGCTCAGCTTATGGGTAAAGATATCTTGCGGTTTCATGCCGTATACTGGCCAAGTTTTTTAATGTCTGTCAATATCGAACCACCGAAGAGGGTTTTTGCACACGGCTGGTGGACTATAGAGGGACAGAAAATGTCCAAATCTCTTGGTAATGTTATAGATCCCCATGAGATCGTGAAGACTTATGGAGTAGATGAATTCAGGTTTTTTCTGTTCAGGGAAGTCCCTTTTGGCCTTGACGGTGATTTTTCAAAAAGTGCACTTGTTCACAGGATCAACGGAGATCTTGCCAATGATTTCGGAAATCTTGCCAGCAGAAGTGTCACAATGATAGGAAAATTTTTACAGGGTAAGATCGAGAAACCTGAAAAGAAAGGCGGAATGGATGAGTATGTTGAAGAAAATGTAGAACGATTGGTAGGGGAATACCAGAGAGATATGGAAGTCTTTGCCTATCACAAGGCTCTCCAGGATGTTTTTGAAATCATGTCTATACTAAATAAATATATTGATACGGAAGCCCCATGGAAGCTTTCCAAAGAAGGCGATGTGAGGATTAAGACAGTGCTCTATAATATCTGGAATGGTTTAAGGATAGCGGCAATGTTGCTTTATCCTTTTATGCCCGGAAAATCTCAAATCATATGGGATGCTCTTGGTATCGGCAGGGAAATTGAGAAAGCATCATTTGAAGCAGAAAAAGTTTTTTATTTTACGGAAGACATTTCATATATAGATAAAATTAAACCTGTTTTTCCAAGGATAGAAGGCTGATGAAGATTGCTGATCCTTCTGCCATTGGTGGTTTCGACCCTTTTTGCAGGACCACGAAGTGTAACGAGTGTATAATATGGCCTTTGTTTCGATAAAAAAAGCGCTTGAAAATGTACTAAAAGAGTATGATATCAAAGGGGAGATAGACGCTCATAAAATATTCTACCTCTGGAATGATATTGTGGGAGAGAAGACGGCATGTCATACCAAACCTGCGAGGATAGGGAATAACATACTTTTTGTCGAAGTAGACGATCCTATCTGGCTGACCCAACTACGGTATATGAAGATAGACATTCTGGAGAAGATAGAAGGGAAGGTTAAAAAGGGTGTGCTTAAGGATCTGAAGTTTTATCTGAAGCACAATTGATGTTGATACGGAAAGAGAAAAGGATACCGGCGGCAAGAAGCAGGAAGAATATTGCTGATATATACTTCGAAACTGTAAAAGAAGGTAATGAACGGAGCAATAACAACAAGCTCTAATTATGCGGATATAATGACTTATTTTATTATTAAAATATTTTTATCTATATATCTTGACATAGAGCAAAAAATAAGTATAATTAGGGCTGCTTCAAGGTTACATGATCTTTAAATAAACCAGTCACAACAAAGGCGGCAAGTCACTTACCGAAAATTATCGATATACAGGCTTCCAGAAAAAGATATTATTTATATCCCTTGACAATGACTGCAAAATAAGTATATTTTAGTACTGCTTTTAAGGTTACTTGATCTTTGAAAACCAGATAGTAGGTCCTCGTTCAATAGTTTTTGAACAAAATTTAATCGGTTTGTTTTGAGAGTTTGATCCTGGCTCAGAACGAACGCTGGCGGCGTGCCTAACACATGCAAGTCGAGCGCGAAAGTCCCCTCGGGGGCAAGTAGAGCGGCAGACGGGTGAGTAATACATAGGTAATCTACCCTCGGGAT